>JANMVX010000281.1:0-1750 GCA_031393505.1 Hyphomicrobiaceae bacterium
CGAAGCGGTCACACGGTGGGCGTTCTCGGCCGCAAGGAACACTGCGGCGAGCTGCATTTCATAGTCCGGCAGCCGGACGGCACACTGATGCTGTTGCCAGCATGGATGGCCGATCCGAGCGCCGCTGCCGTTCGACTCATATCTGATCCGCAGCTTCCCGTGAATCGTCTGTCGGACCTGCGCGCGCTCCTTGATGTGCTTCTAACCTCGCCATGCCGGGAATCGGCCCGAGCGCAAGGAGGCGACCATGAAGGACAGCCGACGACATCACAGAGATCTGTTCGATCCACCCGAGGTGACGACGAGCATTCCGATCAGCGCCAAAGCCCAGATGCTGGACTTGCTCAAGGCCCTCCTGACCGAAGCCCTCGCCAGCGGCAACACCGTAGCCAGCGACGCAAACCAGGAAGCGGACGATGACCAAGATCACGCCTGACCACCTGACCCGCCAGGCCATCGTCTATATCCGCCAGTCGACGGCCGATCAGGTGGCCAACAACCTGGAAAGCAAACGACGGCAGTACAATCTGCCCGAGCGGGCGCGGCAACTCGGCTGGAGCGACGTTGCGATTATCGATGACGATCTGGGCCGCTCTGGAGGTGGAATCGCACGCCCTGGGTTTGAGAAGCTGCTGGCCGCCATCTGCGAGGGGCGCGTCGGGGCCGTCGTTTCTGTCGAAGCCTCAAGGCTTGCCCGCAATGGCAGGGATTGGCACACGTTGCTGGAGTTCTGCGGGCTTGTCGGCACGTTGATCGTCGATGAGGACGGCGTCTACGATCCGCGCCATCCGAACGACCGGCTGTTGCTCGGCATGAAGGGAACCATGAGCGAGATGGAGTTATCACTGTTCCGGCAACGCTCGGTCGCCGCCTTGAAGCAGAAGGCGGGCCGTGGCGAACTTTTCATGACGGTCGCAATTGGCTACCTGAAGGTTACCCATGACCGGATCGAGAAGGATCCAGACCGCCGCATCCAGGAGGCGATTGATCTCGTCTTTGCCAGGTTCGCCGAACTGCAGACGGTGCGTCAGGTGCATCTGTGGTTGCGCCAGGAAGCGATCTCATTGCCGGCCGTCGTGTACGGAGCCGAGGGGCGCCGGATCGAATGGAAGCTGCCGGTCTACAACACGATCCACCACATCCTCACAAACCCCATTTACGCTGGAGCCTACGCTTTCGGGCGGACAGCCAGTCGCGTGTCGATCAGTGACGGCCGCAAGAAGATTGTGCGCGGCTTCCGGCGGAACCGCAGGGATTGGGACGTTTTGATCAACGACCACCATGACGGCTACATTGTATGGAGCGAGTTCGAGCGGAATCAGCGATTGGTCGCTGACAACGCCAATGGGAAGAGTTTCATGGGCAAAGGTGCGATCCGGCGTGGCGAGGCGCTGCTCGCGGGGTTATTCCGTTGCGGCCATTGCGGTCGCAAGCTTCACGTCGCCTACAGCGGCGTGAACGGCAGCGCCGGCCGCTACCACTGCCGCGGCAGCCAGATGAACCATGGCGGCAGCGCCTGCATCTCGTTTGGCGGCATGCGCGTCGATCACGCGGTCGGTATGGAGGTCATCGCCCGGGTGCAGCCGCTTGGCGTGGAAGCTGCGCTCGCGGCCATGGAGGCACGTGGCCGCGAGAACCAGGAGAAGCGGCGCCAGGTCGAACTTGCGTTGGAACAGGCGCGTTACGAGGCCGCACGCGCCCGCCGGCAATATGACGCCGTCGATCCTGACAATCGGCTTGTGGCTGGCGA
>JANMVX010000295.1:0-3206 GCA_031393505.1 Hyphomicrobiaceae bacterium
CGAGTCATATGGACAGGAGGGTGGACCAGGCTCTGCACCGCGTGAACGGCCACGGGCGCCGCCTCGCCCTCGATGGACAAGATGCCTTTGACGCGCAAGATGGCTTCGCCGTGCCGGTTTAGCAGCATTGATAGCCAGAGGCCGAAAGCCGTCCAGGCAATCGGCTGCTCGAATGTCACGGCAAAGGCTTCGATGTCGTCGCCGTGGCGGTTCCTGTCATGGTGATGATGTGAGTGACCGCCTACGGCGTGGCTATCGCCGTGTTGCAGCGCCTGCCGCTCCGCCTCGAACCAGCGCTGCACTTCCTCGCCTTTGCGCTCGATGTCAAAGAGATCGTGGCCGAACAATTCGGCCGGATCGAACGCATCGTCAGCGGCATGCAATACCGGGGCGACCGGGTTCAATCTGTGCAGCCGCCCGAGCAGCGCGTTGGCAACGCTGGAGCTCGCGATGTCGGTTTTCGTCAGCACAAGGCGATCGGCGACCGCGGCCTGTTTGACTGATTCCAACTGAGTGTTCAGTTGCCGCTCGCCGTTCACGGCATCGACGGTGGTGATGACAAGTCCCAGCCGAAAGTGATGGCGCAGCACGGGATCGGCGGTGACGGTGGTGAGGATCGGCAACGGATCGGCTAGGCCCGTGCTCTCGATAACCAGGCGTTTGAACACCGGGATGCTGCCTCGGTCGCGCCGGGCATGCAGGTCCCGGATGGCCTCGGCGAGTTCGCCTCGGATGGTGCAACAGAGGCAGCCCGACTGCAGCAGCACCATGTTTTCATCAATGCGCTCCAGAAGTTCATGGTCAAGGCCAACCTCGCCGAACTCGTTAATGAGCACCGCTGTGTCGGAAAATTCCGGCGATTGCAGGATGCGCTTGAGCAGCGTCGTCTTGCCCGATCCGAGGAACCCGGTCAGCAGATTGACTGGCGTGAAGTCGGGAATGCCGCCGCGTCCGTCAGCCATTGAAGCGCTCCCGGCGCGCAATGATATCGCACGCTAGCGGATCAATGACCCGCCCCGCCATCTTTTCGGCAGCCGGCCACAGCGCAGCCAGTGAATCGACCACTTCCGATGCTCCCGTCATATTGCGCAGGATGTAGGCGCTTGCCTGCCAGTCATCGAGGCGAAGGCCCCACAATTTCAACATGGCGTTGGCTTCGGAGACGCGGATCAGCCGTTCACGCCGCCGGTCCGCCGGATCGCTGGCACGCACATAGACGCCTTCGCGCTTGACTGGGTCGGTCCAATGGTCGTTGCCGCCCAGGACTCCGCAAAGAGCACACATCGCCATCGTCTCCTTAGCCATCACCTGATCGAATGTCTGGCAAGGCGCGGGCAATTATCGCACTATTGTCTCTTGCCGCAAGTCAAGAGCAATACGCATGCCGGCCAAATCCAGACTGAAGGCCAAAGCCCCTGCGGTGACCCAGCGCCGCCGGCTGCGCGTGCTCGGCACTAACGTCTCGTTGCTCGAATCTGTCCGGTTGCGTGCCGAGGCAGACCTCGGCTTCGGCCTCGATTTCGAAGTGCTGGATTTCCCCAGCTGCCAGCGCAAGGCCGCCCTGCATCCCGAGAGCTACGACGTTTACGATCAATGCTTCCACAATCTCTCCATCGTCTGGTTCTGGGGTGCGCTGCAGCCGATCGATACGACGTGGGTGAAGGGCTGGGACAAGGTCAGCGACCTCACCAAGCGCGGTGGCCTCAACGCCTATGCCCGGCGCGGCTACGGCGATGCCCCTGCCGACAAGCTCTATGTGCAGCCGGGTCACTCACTGGGGCCTGAAAACTCGCGCTTCATTGCCATGCTGCCGACCGTGCACAACTTCGACTCGTTCGGCTACGACTCGCGCGTCTTCAGCGATGTAACGGTGGGCCGCGAGAGTTGGTCACTGTTGTTTGATCCGCGCGCCAAAGGACGTCTGGCGCTGGTCGACGAGCCGGGCATTGGATTGTTCGATGTGGCGCTTGCGGCCGAGGCCAGCGGAGCGCTGCATTTTTCCGACATCGGAAACATGAGCGTGCAGGAGGTCGATGCGTTGTTCCGGTTCCTCGACGTCAAGCGCCGCGCCGGCTTTTTTCGCGCCTGCTGGAGAACCGCCCAGGAAGCCGGAGAGCTGTTCCGGCAGCGAAAAGTAGCTGTACAGAGTATGTGGTCGCCGGCTTACAACGAGTTGGGCGATGAAGCCGCGTTCATCTGTGAAGCGGTACCCGAGGAGGGATACCGCGGCTGGCATGGCGGTCTCAGTATTGCGCGCCACGCTACTGGCGCCAAACTCACCATGGCCTACGAGTATCTCGACTGGTGGCTTTCCGGCTTTGCGGGCGCTGTCATGGCGCGCCAGGGTTATTACATGTCGGTTCCGCTGGCGGTGCGCGGCCATTTGAGCGACGCCGAGTGGGGCTATTGGTACGATGGGCGTGACGCCACGTCGGATCTTGTCGGCGCTGATGGCGAGGCCATCGTTGTGCGCGCCGGTGCGCGCCGTAGTGGCGGCAGCTATGCCGAGCGGGCCGGCCGCATCGCTCTCTGGAACACCGTCATGGACGAACACAACTATGTCTCGCGCAACTGGGCGCGCTTTGTCAGTGACGTGAACGGACGGTCCCGATGAGTGAGACCGCAACCCGGCTGGTGACGCCAAAGCGCTATGAACTCATCGCGACGACATTGCGGGCCAATATCGACTCAGGCCGGCTGCCGCAGGGATTTGTTCTACTTGAGGGGCCGATTGCCGAACTGATGCAGACCAGCCGCGCCCCAGTTCAGGCCGCGCTGCGAATCCTGCAAGACGAAAAGCGCGTCCACCGTTTTGGCGGGCGCGGATACCTGGTGGGTCGTCCGGAACCAACACTGGCTCCCATCAGAGGCGACATCCACAGTCTTGGACTGAAGGTTTCCAACGAAATCGACGAAGCGCTGCAAAACCGCGGATTGTGGGAACTGGTCTATGACGAAGTCGAAACGGCGGTTGCGTCATGCCTGATCTTTGGCGAGTTCCGCATAATCGAGGCGGAACTTGGCGCGTCGTTCGGGGTCAGCAGAACCGTCGTTCGGGATGTGCTCAGCAGGCTGCATGAGCGTGGACTGGTCGCCAAGAACCAGAGCTCGCACTGGATTGCCGGGCCTCTGACGGCTCAAAGCGTGCGTGAGCGCTTTCAAGTGCGCCAATTGCTGGAGCCGGAAGCACTCAGGCTCGCCGCTCC
>JANMVX010000315.1:0-8705 GCA_031393505.1 Hyphomicrobiaceae bacterium
TGTAACTGTTCGCCACCAATGTTGCGCGGGCGGTGCGGGCGGCGACGAATTTGTTGGGGCCACCCGTGGGTCGCCTTATAACGGCACTTAACGCTGCACGATGGCGATCCAGGGGTCGCCCCAACGCCAAATCGATCTGCATAAAGATCCCTGTGGACTGTAACAAGAGGCCCCCATGAAATCCATCCCGCAACGCATCGCCGACGAGCTCAATTGCGCGGTGACCCAGGTCGAAACGACCATCGCGCTGCTGAAAGAGGGCGCCACCGTCCCGTTCATCGCGCGCTACCGCAAGGAGAAGACCGGCGGGCTGGATGATACGCAGTTGCGCAACCTGGAAGAGCGGCTGGGGTATCTGACCGAGCTGGAGGACCGGCGCGCGACAGTGCTGAAAAGCATCGACGAGCAGGGCAAGATGACGCCTGAGCTGCTGCACACAATTGGCGCCGCCGAGACCAAAGTGGCGCTGGAAGATCTGTACGCGCCTTACAAAGTCAAGCGCCGCACCAAGGCGATGATCGCGCGCGAAGCGGGGTTGGAGCCTTTGGCGCTGGCGATTCTTGCCGACCCCAGTCTCACTCCCAAGGCCGAGGCCAAGAAGTACATCAACGCCGAGAAGGAGATCGCCTCCTCCGACGCGGCGCTGGAGGGCGCGCGGCACATTCTGATGGAAAGATTCGCCGAGGACGCCAAGCTGGTCGGTGGTTTGCGGGAAAAACTCTGGTCGGGCGGCGTGCTCGCGTCCGCAGTCGTCAAGGGCAAGACGACCGAGGGTGAGAAGTTCACAGATTATTTCGAGTTTTCGCAGACGCCGAAGGATCTGCCGTCGCACCGCATCCTGGCCATGTTGCGTGGCCGCAACGAAGGCATCTTGAAACTCGATGTCGATCTCCCCGTGGCCGAGGGTCAGCCGCATCCCGCCGTGACAGCGGTCATGGCCGCCAACAGCATTGCCGATAGAGGCCGTCCCGCCGATGACTGGCTGAGCGAAACGGCGCGCCTGACCTGGAAGACCAAGCTCTCGACCTCGCTGGAATCAGATTTGATCAGCCGGCTGAAGGAACGCGCCGACGCCGAGGCGATCCGGATTTTCGCCTCCAACCTGAAGGATCTGTTGCTCGCCGCCCCCGCCGGTCCGCGCGTGACCTTGGGCCTCGATCCGGGCATCCGCACGGGTGTCAAAGTTGCCGTGACTGCCGCGACCGGAAAGCTGCTCGACACCACCGTCATCTATCCGCATGAGCCGCGCAAAGACTGGACTGGATCGCTGGCCTCGCTGGCCGCGCTGTGCCTGAAACACAAGGTCACCCTGGTCAGCATCGGCAATGGCACCGGCAGCCGCGAGACCGACAAACTGATCAGTGAGCTGATGACAAAGATGCCCGAACTGAAGCTCACCAAGCTGATGGTGTCGGAGGCAGGCGCATCGGTCTATTCGGCGTCGGAGCTGGCGGCGAAGGAATTTCCGGACCTCGACGTGTCTTTGCGCGGGGCAGTGTCCATCGCGCGCCGCCTGCAGGACCCGCTGGCCGAGTTGGTCAAGATCGAACCCAAGGCCATCGGCGTTGGTCAGTACCAGCACGATGTGGACCAGCCGCAATTGTCCAAATCGCTCGACGCCACGGTGGAAGATTGCGTGAACGCGGTTGGCGTGGATGTGAACACGGCGTCGGCGCCGCTTTTGGCGCGCGTGAGCGGCCTGAACCAGACGCTGGCGACCAACATCGTCGCCTTCCGCGACGAGAACGGCGCGTTCGCGACGCGCACCGCCCTTAAGAAAGTGCCGCGGCTGGGGCCGAAGGCGTTCGAGCAGGCGGCGGGATTCCTGCGCATTCTCGGCGCGAAGAATCCGCTGGATGGATCGTCCGTGCACCCCGAGGCTTATCCCGTCGCCGAAAAAATCGCCAAGCAGTCGGGCCGCACGTTGCAGTCCATCATTGGCGACAAGGCGTTCCTGAAAACGCTCCGTCCCGAGACGTTTGCTGATGGCGATTTCGGCGTGCCGACGGTCAAGGACATTCTGGCCGAGCTGGAAAAACCCGGCCGCGATCCGCGCCCAGAATTCAAGACCGCGACCTTCACGGACGGTGTCGAAGCCATTGGCGATTTAAAACCCGGCATGCAGCTTGAGGGCGTCGTCACCAACGTCGCGGCCTTCGGCGCGTTCGTCGACATCGGCGTCCATCAGGACGGCTTGGTGCATATCTCCGAACTGGCCGACCGTTTCATCAAGGACCCGCGCGAGGTGGTGAAGGCCGGCGATGTGGTGCGCGTGCGTGTGAAAGAAGTCGATGTGGGGCGCAAACGCATCGCGCTGACCATGAAGTCGGGCGCGCTTGAGGCGGGCACGGATCACGCCGGCCGCGGGACGGGCGCAAAATCGCCGGCGCCGCAACGGATGTCGGCCGCTCCGCCGCCCAAGGCCGCAATGGACGCGGATGGCCCAATGGCCGCGGCGCTGCGCAGAGCCCAGGAGCGGAAGTGAGGGCGTCTATTCCTCTCCCCCATTTTTGGGGGAGAGGATGTCGCCCGAGGCGAAGCCGAGGAAACAGCGACAGGTGAGGGGCCGCCGCTTGCTCCGTGCAAGTTGCACCAGGAGCGGAGCAAGCGGCTGCCCCTCACCGACCGCGTGGCTCTTGCCGCAAAAAGGCGGCTGCGAGACGCGGTCTCCTCTCCCCCGGAAAACGGGGGAGAGGGGGAGCAAGCGGCGCGCGTTCCCCTCAGCACTGACTGATCTCGCCCGCCAGAAAATGCCGCATCCGCGTGACGATCGCGGCAGCCTTGGCGGCGTCCCTGTGCGCCACCGGTATGCGGAGCGGCGCGATGTGCACGTCGTCGGTCGAGCCGCCGATGACGATGTCGGCGCTGCGGCAGAACAGGTAGGAGGTCTCGCCGTTGCAGCCGCCGCTGACGAAGTATTTCAACCGCCCCTGCGGATTGTCGATGAGGACCAACTGTCCCTCGACCGCCGTCAAGTCGTGGTCCGACACCAGGTCGTAGGATCCCAGGCCCGAGCAATTGATGATCACGGTTTCGGGCAATTGCAGCAGCTCCGCCGTGCTTGTCAGCGGATGTCCCCAGCGCACGCGCGCGCCTTTGGCCTGCACCTCGCGCAGCAGCTGGCGCAGGGAAATCTGCGGTTCGATCAGCCAGGTCTTGTACTCGTAGCCAGGGTCATGGCTCTTCAAGCCATCGAACGGCAAGTTCCCGACGTTGGGCTCCCCCAGCGTGCGCGCCGCGAAGCGCAGTTCGCCCACGTCGGCCAGCGAATAGTTGAAGCGCTCACGGATGCCATAGGCGCGCCGGGTGGCGGCGCTGAACCCCTTGATGCGATCAAAGGCTTCCTGCACCAGGTCGCGCAACGCCTGCGGATTGTTCTGATACCCCTGAATAATGCCGGACGGCGAAAACTGACCGCCGGCGATCCAGGACGTTGAGTCCTCGAGCGACTGATCCTTGGTGAGAATGCGTAAAGCCAGCCTGGGCCATTTCGCCATCAGATCCCGCGCCACCGTCAGGCCGGCGACGCCGGAGCCGATCACCGCGACGCGGGGCAGCGCGCCACGGCCAACGAGGTCGCTGACGGCCTTCGTCACGCGCGCCGAACAGGCAAGGCTGAGCGTGATGCCGGCGCCGCCGTGACCGTAGTTGTGAATGATGGACTTGCCTTGGGCGCGCCCAAGGGTGGTGTCGAGTCCGAGGCGAATGCCGTATTTGCGCGTCGGCCGCAAGCCCGCGGCGAGGCGATATTGGCCTGGGTTCAGTCTGAGGTTGGGTATCGTCAAGATCTCGCCGTGGCGCAGGGGCGCCGCCGACGCCGTCCGGCTGCCGATGATCGCTGGCGCGGCGAACCCCAGCACTGCGCCCGCGCCCAGCCGCAACAGCTGACGCCGCGAGGGCGTCCCATCCCAATCGCCGCTCATGTCAGAAGTCCCCGCCCCGATTTTCTCAGCCTACGTCACACGCACAGCGCCCGGCAGATCATGCCGCCGAATCCCAGCGTGAATCAAGGTGGGGCCGGCAGCGGCGCGGGCGGCGGTTAACGCACCAACGAGGGCCTGAGGCGTCGCAACGAAACTGGCTTGCCCCGCCGCCACGCCCATCGCCTTGGCCAGCGCGACATAATCCCAGCGCGGAAGGTCCAGGACGGCCAGCGGCGCGTTGCTGGCGCGCTTGAAATAGTCCGGCGCGATCAGATACTGCTCGATGCCGTAGACGCCGTTATCCAGCACGATGACGATCGCAGGCACTTTGTGGCGCACCAGACTTGACATGCCCTGGCAGGTTTCCTGAAAACCGCCATCGCCGCAGATGACGAGCGGACGGCGTGATCCGCCCTTGGCCACGCCCAAGGCGGCGCCAGCCGAAAAGCCGATCGACTGCCAGATGGCGTTGGCCACGAAGGCGTTGCTCCCGGCCACTTTCAGGTCGCCCGCCACATAGGAGATCAGGCTGGTGTCGGTCATGGCCACGAACGAGGCGTCGAGCACGCCGTTGACGGCTGCAATCACCTCATCATAGGTGAGGCCGTCTTCTGCGAGTGCGGGACGGGGGCCGTGACCAGGCGCAAAGGCCGGGACGGGGCGGCCGGGTTCGGCCCGCAACGGGCGGTGATAGGTGGCGTTGTGCTGGACCAGCAGCGCGTCGAGCAGCACCCCGAGATCCGCCGCCACGGAAGCAGCGCCCGGCAGCGTCACCTGCCGTTCCGCCACGCGAATCAGATGCGGTTGCGCGCGCCGGATCAGATCGCCTTGCAGCGCTTGGTAAACGCAACCGAGCGTCAGCAGGGCGTCCGCCCCATCAATGGCCGCGCGCACGATCGGGGACGCATGCGCCCCATCATGCACGCCGACAAAACCCGGGGTATCTTCGGCGATGACCGATTTGGCGAGCAAGTCGGTGGCGTAGCGCGCTTTCAGAGCACGGACGAGATCCGCCGCTTTGGCGCCGAGACCGAAGCGCTGCAGTTCGACGCCGAGCAGCAGCGCGGGACGGCGTGCGCCATGCAGCAGGACGAGAATACGTCGCGCCAGTTCGTCCTCATTGCCAGACGGCGACGGACCGGGGCGCAAAGAATTGGTGCGCAACTGACATTTGCCGTCCCAGACCTCGCGCGCCACCTCGATGTAGACCGGACGGGAGAGTTTCAACGCCGTCGCTATGGCGTCGTCGACCAGGTCGGGCACGTCGGCGGCCCGTTCGATGCGCACCGCCTTGGCCGTGAGTTCCTCAAAGACGATGGAGTCAGTCGATTTGTGGCTGTGGTCGTCGTCGGGCAGTTTACCTGCGGAATGCGAGTAGTTGACGCCGAGTTTGCGCTGTTGCGTGAGTTCGCCAACGGACGGTCCGCCGTTGATCAGCACCACTGGGCTGCGCTCGACATAGGCGCCGGCGATGGCGTTGGCCAGGCTGAGCGTGCCGACGCCGCGCGCCACGGCCACGGCCCCGAGGCCGGCCGTGCGGGCATAGCCATCGGCCGCATACCCCGCTTCCAGGTCGGAGGCGCAGATGACGGGTTTCACGTCGCCGGTTGCGGCCTCCCGGTAGAGCGCTTCGCAGGTTTTCGCGGGGATGCCGAAGAGGTGCTTGGCGCCGTGTTGCGCGAGCCGGCGCAGGATGTAGCCAGCGACCGATACGGTGACGGGTTGGGCGTGCGCGGGGGCAGTGATCGCACCCGAAGCGGCGAGCGCTGCGGCCGAGGCCTGCAAGATTGTGCGGCGGGAGATCAGGGGTTGGACGACATCATCAGGATCGTCGGTTGTCATCCGCATGCGCCCTTCACAAATCGCAAGCGATCCGGTTCCCCCGCGAGTGTCATCCGCTTTTAGCCGGTTACGGAGCAGGTGGCGGAAACGGACTCTCCTCTCCCCCTTTGTCAGGGGGAGAGGAGGAGGCTGACGCGTACGGCTAACCCGCGCTTCACGTCCCGGCTGGCTTGCACGGATCGGCGGCCAAGGTGCAGCGCGTGAGCTTCAAGAGGCCCGTGGTGGCCTGCACGCAGGTGAGACTGCCGTTCTTGGCGATGCCGAGGTTGAGATAGCGCTCACCGTAGATGCTGCGCACGGCGCGCTGCCAGGCGTTGCGGGCCGAGGCTTCGGAGAACGAGCGGACCAGGTTCTGCGAGCCTTCACGCTCAATGCGAGCGACGCACTGCGGGCCGACGGGGACGACCACGACCGGCGGCTTCTTCGTCCCCTTCTTCTTAAAGACGACCACAACCTTCTTCTTCAGTTTGGCCTCGATAACCAGGGTGTCGGGCGCAACGGTCAGCTGCGGGGCGACGGGCGCTGCAACGAGCGGTGCAGCGTAGGCCATGCTCGCCAAGAGCACGGCGCCGATGAAAGTGCCGGCAATTTTCATTGGGGGATCTCCAAAAGATGCAAAACGACGGACCGTCCAACGTCGGGTTACAAAGTAGACGGCTTAACCATAACCCAGCCAGTCTAGGGCAGCCCGGCGAGCGCTGCAACGCAGAAAGGTTGCAGGCGCATGTCTCGCTCAGGTTGATGCTCAGCGCGAGGATTTTCCGTCTATCCAGGTTTCCAGCACGACCGGTTCCGAGCTCAAGTGAACCAGGTTGGCCCGGAAGCCGGGGGCGATGCGGCCATAGCTGTCGTCAAGATCGATGGCTTCGGCCGGGTAGAGCGACGCCATCCGCAAAGTTTCCGTCACGGACAGTCCAAGAGACTGGTTGCCGTAGGTCAGCGTGTCCAGCATCGTAATGGTTGCGCCCGCAAGAGTGCCGTCCGCCAGCTGCAGCCGCCGGTCGACGACGCGCACCGGCCGGCCTTGCAGTGTGAAGGCGTCCGGACCACCCGCCGCGCTCGGCATGGCGTCCGAGACAAAAAACACGCCGCCGTCCGGTTTGGCGGCGATGGCCGCCTTCAGCGCGACCGGATCGACGTGATGCCCGTCGGCGATGATCCCGCACCAGCATTCAGAGGCCAGCGCCGCGCCGACCATGCCCGGAGCGCGGCCCGTCAGCTGGCTCATGGCATTGAACAGATGCGTGAAGCCGCTCGCCCCCGCTGCGATGGCCGCCAGCGCCTCTTGCGACGTCGCGTCCGAGTGCCCCAGGCTCACTGTGATGCCGGACTGCGCCAATCGGGAAATCATGTTCGCAGCGACGCAATTGGGCGCCAGCGTGATCAGCACGCGACCGCACTGAAGTCCCTCTAACCAGGTCATATCCTTTTCAGTCGGCGTGCGGATGAAGCGCGGATCATGGGCGCCCTTGCGTTTGGGATCGATGAACGGGCCTTCGATATGGATGCCAAGCACGCCAGGCGCAGCGTCGCGGATGGCCTCCGACACGGCGTCGGCCGCCGCCCACATCGTGGTCTGACTGTCCGTGATCACCGTTGGCAACAGACCCGTGGTGCCAAACCGGCGATGAGCGGCCGCGATGGCGCGCACGGCCTCGACTGTGGGCGTCTCATTGAGCAGTACACCGCCGCCGCCGTTCACCTGCAAGTCGATGAAACCGGGCGCCAGCACCCCTTGGCCGAGGTCGCGCAGCGGCACGGACGAACCCAGGCCGGATCGCGCGACCACGTCGACAATCAGCACACCCTCGATGACGACGGCGACATCCTTGCGCATCGCTTCGCCATCGAAAACACGATCAGCCGTCAGCGCGATTTTGCTCATGGTGTACTGGTCACCCTTGCGGGGCCGGTGGGACAGCCAGCGCCGGCGGACGCAACGCCAGTCCCGCCGTCTTGCGGGCCACCATGATGGCGCCATCCATAGCGTCGGCCAAAGGCGGCACCATGCAGGCCTGGAGGTTTGGCGGCATGCGCGCCTGCATCACGGCCGCAATGCCCCCGAGCAGGCTCAATTTCGGCGCACCGAGCGCGAGCAGCCGCCCGGCCATAGTTTCGAGGGCGGCGGCCGCGACCGTCACGATCTCGACTGCGATAGCGTCGCCAGCGTCGGCGGCGCTGAGCACGTTTGGGACGAAGCGTGCATAGTCGGCCGGTCGCGCCGCCCGGGCCCAGCGCGCCAGGGCCGGTTGGTCGCGCCCCAGATCGGCGAGAATTGCGTCGGTCAACTGCGAGGCCGGGCCGAGACCATCGATGGCGAGCACCGCCCGTCGCAGCGCCTCGCGCCCCATCATGGCGCCCGAGCCGTCGTCGCCGAGTTCAAAGCCCCAGCCGCCTATGCCTTTGCCAGTTTCGTTCTTGATCAGATAGCCCGCCGAGCCGGTGCCAGTAATGATGATGCCGCCATCGGTTCCACCGTGGGCGCCCAGACAGGCGGCATGCGCATCATTGATCGCGGTTATGGCGGCGAAAGGCAATCCGGAGGCGCACAACTGGTCGCCCGTGCCCGCCGTCACGATGCCGGCCAGACCGAACCCCGCCCGGATGCTGTGCGCCGCCTCTTGTGGCAGCTTGCCCGCCGCCATCGCCTGTTGCGCCGCCTCGCGGATCGAGCGCACCGTGCCCGCGAAGTCCTGATGGATGTTGGCCGGTCCGCCTTCGCCCTCGCCGAGCACTTGCCCCGAGGCATCCCGCAACCGCGCCCGGCACCGCGTTCCTCCGCCGTCAATCCCCAGAAAGATCATGTTCGTCGCGCCGTGGTTGGGTTGATAGATGTGCTATCGCTTATTCCAATCGTCGTTGATGCTGACTCATCGGTGACTGGTAGGGGCGCGCAGCAGCGCGCCCGGCGTGCGACATAGTAGGTCCGTCGGATGTGGC
>JANMVX010000325.1:0-2525 GCA_031393505.1 Hyphomicrobiaceae bacterium
GGAACGCGTGGCCGCTGCGGCAGCCGCCGCGCGTATGGAGCCGGTCAAGGACGGCTACATCAACGCCATCCAGGTCTATCCGTTTGTTCTGGGGGCGCTCTATCAGGTTTATGCCGCCGTCAACCAGGTGACAGATATCGCGCTCGAACCGGGCGAAACTCTGGTCGCCGTCTCGGCTGGCGATACCGTGCGCTGGGTCGTTGGCGACACCACCAGCGGTGACGGCGCCACGATCCAAGTCCATATCCTGGTGAAGCCGATTGGCGGCGATCTCGAAACCAATCTCGTCATCACAACTGGCCGGCGCACCTATCACCTGGAGCTGCGATCCTCGGATAAAACCTATATGGCATCGGTATCGTGGACCTATCCGGCATCGGAATTGCTCGCCCTCAAGGGCCAGCAGGCTGCCGCCAACATGGCTGCAAACGGGACTGCAGACTCCGGCGTCAATCTCGATCAGTTGCGCTTTCGCTACCGCGTCGAAGGGGATGCGCCGTGGAAGCCGCTTTAGGTCTTCGATGACGGCGCCAAGGTCTATATCCGGTTCCCAGCAGGCCTGGCTCAGGGCGAAGCGCCACCGCTGTTCGTCGCTGGCCCCGACGGCAAACCTGCCTTGGTCAACTACCGCGTCCGCGGCGCGACCTACATCGTCGACCGGCTGTTCGCTGCCGCCGAACTTCGGCTTGGCGCCAACCCGCGACGCGTCGTTCGCATCATCCGTACAGACGCGGTGTGGCGGGACAGCAATTCTCAATGTGATTGGTTCGGCGGGGTCATCGTCAGAATAGCCGTTTGAAGCGAGGGTGGGTAGCGGCTGACCTGGGCGTCAGCCGCTGAGCACGGCAGGCGGTGGAGTGCCTGCGGTCAGGGTCTCGACCAGCAAGGCCCAACTGGGAAACACCAGGTAGGTGGTGATGACGCGCAGTTCCTCAAAGAAGCGCTTGCGGGTTCCGACCGCCGCACGTGCAGCCTTCCAGGCGGCGTCGACAAGGTCGGCGACCGTATGCATGGCGAAGGCGATCAGGTTCATGGTGGCCAGCAGCGCCGACAGATGCTCGCAGCCGTGACCGAAATTGTGTTCGAGGTTGTAGCCTTTGGTCTTGAGCGTATTGAAGGTCTCGTTCTCGATCTTCCAGCGCGACCGGCCGCAGGCGGCAAGTTCGGCGACATTGCTCTGGTTGACGGGCAGATCGGTGACGAAGCTGTTGCGATAGGTGACCTTGCCGGTGAGATCGACGATCTCGATCTCGAGCCAGTTGACGTCGAGCGCATCCTTGCCATCGCGCAATGGCACGTCTTCCAGCCAGCGGTAGCGGTGCGTGACGAACCGCGCGCCCTGCCTGATCTTCTGCTCGAACGCGGGAATGTCCGCGCCGTCCAGCCAGTCGTACAGGGTCTTGTGCGAGGCCGGTTTGGCCGTGAACAGAAAATGCGCGCCGATCGCACGTACGGCATCGCAGGTCGGCTGTCGAGAAGCGAGGTTGTCGCCCAGATAGATCGGCTTCAAATGGGCATACTGCGGGCCGTGCGCGGCCAGCCAGCGGGCGGTGGCGCGGGCTTCGCAGTCCTGCTTTTCGGCGCCGTCCTGGGGCGAGATGAACTCCGGTTCCAGCGGCAGCGCGCGGTCATGGCCGGGTGCGACCAGCGCGGCCGACACTATCAGGTGGAAATGCTCGATCTTGCCGCTGTTGCGTTTGCGCTCCGAGCAGTTGGGGCACGACAGCTTCTGCGAGCAGAAATACTCCGTGCCATCAAGCGCGATCAGGACATGGCCGCCCAGCCGCTGGAACGGCGTCAGTCCGCTGCCGGCGACCAGCGCCGCCAAGCTGCGCGAAAACATCGGGAAAAGCTGCTGGGGCGGGACCGGATCGAGCAGCGCACGGATGTGATTGTCGGTCGAGATGCGGGCCTTCTGAAACAGCGTCTGGCAGTTCGAGGTGCCGCGTCCGCGCGCCAGGGCGGTCTGTTGCACCAGGAACGACGGGCTCTGCATGAAGAACGTGGCGAAGGCGGCCAGGCCGATATCGGCCATGTCGTAGACGGTGTTCTCGCCCGTCCGCCGGTCCGGGCAGGCGGCGCACAGGCCCTTGAGGTTGTCGATGAGCGATTCGAGCACCTTGAGGAGCTTGAATCGAAGTGCACGCCGCAGCGCGAAGAGTCACGCCGCCACACCCGACGCCTTCGACTAGGGGGCACATTGAGAATTTCTGGCGTTCCACAACGCCACTTCCGAGTTGTTTGGAACCAACCCGCCGGAGCGAGCTGTTCGGTCAAATGGATCGGAATCCGCTTGCGGCCTATCGGAGCGGAAGCGTCAATTTTGTCACTGTGGGGTGATCCCAGCGCCGCGAGACGGGCCGCCGTGCCGACGTATCACGAGACACCGGTAAAACGCGACGAACTGCATCTCTGAGACACCAGTGAGACATGGCACTGAGACATGAGAATCGATTTTCGTCGCAAGTCATTGAAATGGCTGGTCGGAGTGGGGAGATTTGAACTCCCGACCCCTAGTCCCCCAG
>JANMVX010000326.1:0-8403 GCA_031393505.1 Hyphomicrobiaceae bacterium
GCATGCCGTGCCGGGAGAGGGCGACCCACGGGTCGCCCCTACCCCGAATGCCCTGTGCCAACCTGCCGTACTCTTGACCCTTTGTCCTCTGGGAGATCGGATGCCGGTTGCGTAGGGGCGCACAGCAGTGCGCCCGGCGTGCCAAATCTGACGGACCATCATTGTGGGACGCCGGGCGCGCTGCTGCGCGCCCCTACCGATCACCGATGAGTCAACATCAACGACGTTTGGTTTCAGGCCAGGCCCCCTACCGCTCGCGGCGCTGGCCCAGGCCCATCTTCTTGGCCAGCTCCGAGCGCGCGTCGGCGTAGTTCGGCGCCACCATCGGATAGTCGTGCGGCAGGTCCCACTTCTCGCGGTATTCCTCCGGCGACAGGTTGTAGCGCGTGCGCAAGTGCCGCTTCAGCGACTTGAATTTCATGCCGTCTTCCAGGCAGATCAGGAAATCGGGTGTGATCGACTTCTTCACGGGCACGGCTGGCTTGTGGTCTTCCTGATCGGGCATGCGCCCGCGATTGGCCGCCCGGCTGAGCGCCTCGTGCACGTCGCCGATCAGCGCCGCGAGGTCGGCTGTCACCACCGTATTGTTGGCCACATAGGCCGACACGATGCCGGCCGTCAGCTCCACCAGCTCGCTGCGTGCGTGCTGTTCGTCAGTATCCATGGCGTTTTCCATCTGTTTCCCCCGGGCTCACTCTTGCCCCCGACGCGCGCAGTCCCGCCAAGGGCCAACCGCGCGTCGCGCCAGCCTAGGGCTTTTGAAATCGTTGCCGCGGCGCCAGGTCGCCAGCAACGTGATGAATTGAGAGCGATAATCACTTACGGTCTACAGGCGCGCGAGCCGAAACAGTCGGACTGACGCTCCCATGACTTGGCGATTTCTGGCCGACACAAGAAATACGGCAAAACGCCATTGATTTCAATATACAAAATGGTATTGGTTAAAGAATTCGAGTTTCCAGGCTCGGTAAATACCCGTATCTTTGAATAATGTCCGCCACTCTACCAGATCAGCCGCAGTATCGCGCGCCCTAGTGTCCTGTGGGTTGCGGGATCGGTGCTCAACTCGAAAAATACCGCAAGCCCACATAGATGGCGGCGAGCCCAACGCTCACGGCTGTCATGGGCGCGGCGACGCGCGTGTAGGCCCAAAAGCCGATAGGCTCGCCCGCCTGCTCGGCCAGCCCCGCCACCGCCAGATTGGCCGAAGCCCCGATCAGCGTGCCGTTGCCGCCCAGACAGGCCCCCAGCGCCAGCGTCCACCAGATCGGCTCCAGCCCCGCCGCGCCGCCAAACTGCGGCGCCAGCTGGTTCACGATCGGGATCATGGTGGCGACGAACGGGATGTTGTCGACCATGGCCGACAGGATGGCCGAGCCCCACAGGATGACCATGCCCAAGCCGAGCGGCGAACCGCCGGTGACAGACAGCATGCCTTGCGCGACCATGCCCAACAGCCCCGAGCGCTCAATGCCCGCCACCACCACGAACAGTCCGAGAAAGAAGAAGATGGTGATCCAGTCGATCTCGCCGAGCATCTTCTCGACATGCAAGCCCTGCTCGGCGCGCGGCTGGCGCAGGCTGTCGAGCAGCAGCAGTAGGCTCGCCCCGGCCAACGCCGCCGATCCGGGTTCGATATGGACTTGTCTTGCAGATACAAACAGCGCGATGACGCCGGCTATGACCGCGACGGCCTGCCAAAGCCCAGTCCAGTCCTTAACCACCTCGGACGGCTTTTCCGCCAGCACGAAGGCGCGGTCCTCGGGGCTGGCCGTCAGGCCCCGCCCCCACAGCCAATGGATCATGGCGATCTGCGCGGCCATGATGAGCAGCGCGATCGGGGTCAGATGCACCAGGAACTGATTGAACGTCAGCCCCGCGCGCGACCCGATCAGGATGTTGGGCGGATCGCCGATCAGCGTCGCTGTGCCGCCGATGTTGGAGGCCATGATGAGCGCGACCAGGAACGGAAACGCGGGCAATTTCAATTGCTTGGTGAGGGCTAGGGTCACCGGCACGACCAGCAGCACGGTGGTGACGTTGTCGAGTAGCGCCGAAACCACGGCAGTGACCAGCTGCAGCATGGCGAGCAGCGCGGCCGGCCTGGCTTTTACGGCGTGCGCCGCGGCCACGGCCAGCGCCTCAAACAGCCCTGAGCGCTTGGCGATGGCGACCAGCAGCATCATGCCGGTGAGCAGCGCGATGGTGTTCCAGTCAATGCCCCGAACCGCACCCTCCTGGTCGATCAGCCCCGCCAACACCATGGCCGAGCCGCCGAGCATGGCCGCAACGGCGCGGTTGATGCGGTCGGAGATGATGGCGGTGTAGGTGGCGAGGAGAATGAGGAGGGGGAGGAGCATGGGGCGGATGGTGGACGTGGGGCGCAGTGGCGTCAATCGAGGCGGTCGCCGGAACGCCCATGGCGTCGAGCCCGACGCGGACAGGTATGGCAAGCCCCGCCAATCCCGTGACCGCCTCGTCAGACGTTAGTCCGCAGTCACCATATTGTCCTGGACGCGGACATTGCTGATCTTGCACCAGTCGACCGTGTATTGTTCGGTCTCGACGTCTTTGTAGATGATGCGAAAGGGAACTTCGCAGTCGCCCGCATCCGAGTTCCAATTCATCACCAGCGTTTCACCGGGCTTGATGCTCACGCCGCTCCAGGTGCTCCACTTGCTGTCTTCAAACGTCTCAAAGCCCGTGATGACGTATTTGGAGTCGTTCTGCAGATTGAACTTGTACGGGTCTGCCATCGCAGACGTCATTGTCAGCGCGCCAAACGCGAGCGTCATCATCAAGTTGCGGACGATCATCGAAATCTCCAAGCGAATCAGCCATCGCCGATGCGACGGCCCGAGCTGCGTAGAACACCTGATTGGCATTCGCTACAGGAGCGCGCTTGGCCGATTGTGGCACTTTGGCGCTGGCGCATTGGGGACATGATGTTCATCGCCGGCCCGACGATGGTTTGAGGCTTGCGGCCGGGCCGACGTGCGGACGATGAACTTCGTGTCCCCGCTCCGCCGCATGCTCTCGGCAGAGCGGGGACACGAACTTCATGTTCGAGGTGCGATCACGGTGTTTCCATTGGCGGCGGAGCAGCGAACATGACGATCATGTCCCCACCCGGATCAACTCCGCAGCCTTTTCGGCGATCATGTACGTCGCCGCATTCGTGTTCGACGACACCACGCGCGGCATGATAGAGGCATCCACCACCCGCAACCCATCGATCCCGCGCACCTTCAGCGCGGGTGTGACCACCGCGTCCGCCCCAACGCCCATCGCACAAGTCCCCACCGGATGATGGTCAGTCTTGGCGCTGCGGCAGGCGTAGGCGATGAGGTCGGCGTCGGAGACGACACCGGGACCGGGGACGCGTTCGGCCAGGATCAATTTCGACAGGGCTTTTTGGCGCATGATGTCGCGCGCCATCTTGATGGCGTCGAGCGAAACGCGGCGGTCGTAGGCTTCGGCCCAGTAGTTAGGGTCGATCAGGGGGTGGGCGGAAGGTTCGTTGCTCTGTAGGCGGACGGTGCCGCGCGAGCGCGGGCGCATGCCGGCGGAGTTGAGCGTGACGCCGGCGTTTTTCAGGTGGTCGATGCCGGCTTCGATGCCCGAGCCGAGGCCGAGATGGAACTGGATGTCGGGGGCGCCCTTTTCCTGCGAAGACCTGACAAACCCGCCGGTTTCGAACAGGCTGGAGGCGGCGGGGCCGGTGCGGGTGAGATAGTATTGGGCGCCTGCCAAGGCGGACCAGAAGGGTTTTTGGTAGCGGTCGTAGGAATGGTCGCCGGTGCATTCGCACATGACGCAGATGTCGAGGTGGTCCTGCAGGTTGGAGCCGACGCCGGGCAGGTCGTGGATGGGGCGTATGCCTACGGACTTTAGGTGATCGGCGGGGCCGATGCCCGACAGCATGAGGAGTTTCGGCGAGCCGATGGCGCCGGCGCAGACGATGACTTCGCGGGTGGCGCGGTAGGTGGCGGCATCGCCGCCAACGGGACCGGCGCAGTCAACGCCAATGGCACGGCCGTTTTCGATCAGCACACGTCTGACCATGGACACAGTCTTTACGCTGAGATTTTTGCGTCCGCGCGCGGGGCGGAGGTAGCCCGAGACTGCCGAGGAGCGACGGGCATTGCGCTGGGTGAGCTGGTAATAGCCGACACCAAAGGTGTCGCGGCCGGCGAGGTCGGCCAGATGCGGAATGCCCAGTTCGCCGGCAGCGGCAAAGAATGCCTCGCAGACGGGGAGGGGGGCGGAGGGTTGCGACACGCCAATAGGGCCGCCCTTGCCATGCAGATCGTTGTCAAAGGTGTCGTTGTCCTCGGCGCGGCGGAAGTAGGGGAGCACATCCTCATAACCCCAGCCCGTGCAGCCCAGCGCCGCCCAGCCGTCGTAGTCGCTGGGATGCCCGCGGGTGTAGATCTGCGCGTTGACGGTCGAGCCACCGCCCAGCACCTTGCCTTGCGTGAACCAGAACACGCGGTCCTGCATGTGACGCTGCGGCACGGTGGAGAAGCCCCAGCTGGCGATGCCCTTGGTCATGCGCGCAAAGCCGGCCGGCACCTCGAACAGGGGGTGCCAGTCGCGCCCGCCGGCTTCTAGTAGCAGCACGCTGACGGTCGGGTCTTGGCTCAGCCTGGCCGCGAGCGCGCAGCCGGCGGAACCGGCGCCAACCACGATGTAGTCATAGGTCTGGGAGGGCATGGGTGAACGACCAGGGCGAAAAAGGAGCGGGAGGCGCCAACAGCGTGCGCAAAATGGCGTGACTTGCAACGGGACGCTACACCAGCGCAACGGCACGCAACGTTACGCAACATCATGTCGTCGGGCGATCAGTCCCACAAGGCGGCCATGGCGCCCCACGAAACGAGCCGCCGGTTGGCGACGGTCAACGCCGAGATCGCGGCCATGTCTTTGGCATCGAGGGTAACGGACAGCGAGCGGAAGTTGGCCTCGGCGTTGGCGCGTTTGGTCGTCATCGGCACGGCGATGACGCCCATCTGGCGGATCCAGGCCAACACCACGGCGGACGGCGGCTCACCCAGGCGGCGCGCGATCGCGGCCACGGTGGGGTCGGAAAGGGCCGCGCCGCGCGCCAGCGGGCAATAGGCCGTGAGCGGAATGTTCAGCCCATCGGCGGCGGCTTTCAGCGTCGTCTGGGTGAGCAGGGGATGGTACTCGACCTGGTTGTTGGCCAGCGGGCGGGGGCTCGCGGCGGCGGCCCGGCGCAGGTAGGCAACGGGGAAATTGCTGACGCCGATCCGCGTTGCAAGTCCTTGACCTGCAATGGAATTCAACTGCTCGACGGCGCTCTCGATGACCTTGCTGTCTTCGGGCGGCCAGTGGATCAGCAACAGGTCGACATGGTCCATTTTCAGGTCGTCAAGGCTGCGGCGGACGGACGGGCCGAACGCCTGCGCCGTGAGGTTGGACGGCCCCACTTTGGTGGTCACGAACAGCTCCGCTCGCGGCACGCCAGCCTTCGCCAGGGCCTTGCCAATCACCGCCTCGTTGCCGTACATCTGGGCGGTGTCGATATGGCGGAAGCCCACCTCCAGCGCCATTTTGATGGCGGCGTCCGCCTCGCTATCCTGCAGCGGGTAGGTGCCGAACCCAATCGCCGGAATGCCGCCAATCGTCTGCACATGCGCCTCCTCATCGACTTTTCGCCGCGCCGCGCCTATGGGGTGTCGCCATGCCCGACCTGTCAAGCCATATGCCGCTCGCCCTGGTGGTCGCCGTCGCCCGCAATGGGGTGATCGGCGAACACAATGGGTTGCCGTGGAAACTGCCCTCGGAGCTGAAGCGATTTCGCGCCATCACCACCGGACACCCTTGCATCATGGGGCGAAAGACCTGGGAAAGCATCGGTAAGCCGTTGAAAAATCGCTGTAATATCGTGCTGTCGCGAGGCGCGCCGATCGCGGTCGAGGGCGTCGTCACGGTCATGACGCTGGACGAGGCGATTGCAGTGGCAAACGCCGACGCCAAGGCGCGCGGGGCGCACGAAATCATGGTTATCGGCGGCGGCGAGATTTATCGCCAGACCCTCCACTTGGCGTCCAGGTTGTATGTCACGCGGGTCGACATGGACGCCACGGGGGATACGCATTTCCCCGATCTAAGTCCAACGGACTGGATCCAGGTTGCGCGTGAAGAGCACGCCCCCGGCCCCAACGACAGCTGCGGCTTTGTCATCACCACACTCGACCGGCGGCCTGCCCGTTAAGTTCAGCTGCGGCCGCCCTGGACTTGGGGGTTGGCGCTGCTTATATCACTCCCCAACAGGCGGCTGGCGCTCTGCCCCGGTCGTTCCCCAAGCGCAACCTTTCGCAATCGAGGATACTGATGCCCTGGAGCAATCAAGGCGGCGGCGGCAATGGCCGCAAGGGCGGGGGCGGGCCGTGGGGGCAGGGGCCGGACAATGGCAAGCAACAGCCCGATATCGAGGATATCCTCAAGCGCGGTCAGGATCGCATCAAACAGGTGATGCCGGGCGGCGGCGGGGGGCAGGGACTGCTGTCGTTGGCCGTGCTGCTCGGTTTGCTGGCGGCGGCCTTCTACGGCTTCACCGTGCGCGTGCAGCCCGATGAACTGGGCATTGTCACGCGCTTCGGCAAGTTCGACCGCCAGGTGACGCCGGGCCTGAACTTCCGCATGCCGCCGCCGATCGAAGAGGTTTTTACGCCAAAAGTCACCGTGGTCAACCGGCTGGAAGTGGGTTTCGGCCGCAACAGCAGCGACGTCAACGGCCAGAGCCTGATGCTGACCGGCGATGAGAACATCGTCGACGTCGAGTTCACCGTGCTCTGGCGCATCAAAGACCCGAAGGCGTTCCTGTTCAACATCAAGGATGGGCGCGATTTCCTGAACGGCTTTCAATCGGTGACCGTGCGCGATGTGGCCGAAAGCGCCATGCGCGAGGTGATCGGCAAGAACGATCTGACGCCGATCCTGACGCAGGACCGCGTCAAGAACGAGGAGGCCGTCCGCAGCCTGATGCAGCGTACGCTGGATGGCTATCAGGCCGGCATCGAGATCTCCCAGGTGCAGATGCAGAAGGTCGATCCGCCGGCCGAGGTCATCGACGCCTTCCGCGATGTGCAGGCCGCCAAGATTGATTTTGAGACGGCGCAGAACAACGCCCAATCCTTCGCCAACAAAGTGGTGCCGGAAGCGCGCGGCGACGCCCAGCGCATCCGCCAGGAGGCCGAAGCCTATCGCGAGAAGATCGAGGCCGAAGCCATCGGCCAGGCCGACCGCTTCAGCAAGGTCTACGAGGCCTACAAGCTGGCGCCGGACGTGACGCGCAAACGCATCTATCTCGACACCATGCAGCGCGTCTTCAGCAACATGGACAAGATCATCATCGACCAGAAGGGCGGCAACGGCGTGGTGCCCTATCTGCCATTGAACGGCCTCACCAAGCAGACCACCGCGGCGGGACAATAATCATGCGCAGTTTCCTTTCGTCGTTGTTGGTCCTGCTGCTCGTTCTGGGCGTCCTGGCTTACAACTCGTTCTACATCGTGGGCCAGAACCAGCAGGCGCTGGTGCTGAATTTCGGCAAGCCCAGCGCGCAGATCAGCGAGCCCGGCCTGCACTGGATGATCCCGATCGCCCAGAACGTCGAGATGTTCGACAAGCGTCTGCTGGAGCTCGACACCACGCCCAAACCGGTGCTGGTGTCGGACCAGAAGCAGCTGGTGGTGGACGCGTTCGCCCGCTATCGCATCGATGATCCGCTGAAGTTCTTCCAATCATTTGGAACCGAAGATGGCGCGCGGGCTCGCTTGAGCGATTTCGTGGCGACGACGCTGCGTAGCGTGCTCGGCAACGCCACCTTCAAGGACCTGGTGCGCAACAAGCGCGAGGAGCTGATGCACCGCATCGCCGCCGAGGTGAACCAGAATGTTGCGGGGCTGGGTGTGACGATCGTCGACGTGCGCATAAAACGCGCGGACCTGCCGCCGCAGAATTCACAGGCCGTGTTTGGGCGCATGAAGACGGAACGCCAGCGCGAGGCGGCCGAGTGGCGCGCCAAGGGCGAGGAGCAGTCCAAGATCATCCGCGCCGAGGCGAACCGCAACGTCGTGGTGCTGACGGCCAATGCGACCAAGGATTCAGAATCGATCCGCGGCGAGGGCGAGGCCAACAGCAACAAAGTGATGGCGACGGCATTTTCCAAGGATGCGGATTTCTTCGCGTTCTACCGCTCAATGAAGGCTTATGAGGGCAGCTTGCAGGCGAACGATACGCGCGTGCTGCTGTCGCCGGACAGCGAGTTCTTCAAGTATTTCGCCGATCCAACGGGCAAGTCGTCGGGACCGGCGAAGTAGCGGCCATGGGACGGGCGGAGAGTATAGGCTCCGCTGCACTTTCCTTCTCCCC
>JANMVX010000358.1:0-1610 GCA_031393505.1 Hyphomicrobiaceae bacterium
GCCGAGGAAGAGGGCTTCGCGGACATGAAACACATTATCGCCGCGCTTCAAGCCCAAGCCTCGCCCAGCGCCTTCGCCTGCTGCAGCACCAACTCCACAGCCGCATCCTGCTGGTCTGGCGGGTACTTGTACTTGCGCAGGATGCGCTTGACCATCAACCTCAGCTTGGCCTGCACGCTTTCCCGCGCCGACCAGTCCACGCTCAGGTTCTTGCGCAGGTTCTCGGCCAGCTCGTGGGCGATCTTCTTTAGCGTCTCGTCGGTCAGCTCGCGCACCGCTGATTCGTTGTTGGCCAGCGCATCGTAGAAGCGCACCTCGTCTTCGGTCAGGCCGAGCTGCTCGCCGCGTGCCGCAGCCTCGCGGAACTTCTTGGCCATCTGCACCAGCTCTTCCATCACCTGCGCGGCTTCGATGGAACGGTTCTGGTAGCGCTGCACCACGTCGGTCAGCATGTCGGAGAACTTCTTGTTCTGGACCACGTTGCTGGCGAAGCGTGACTTGATTTCGCCTTCGAGCAGGCGCTCCAGCAGCTCGACCGCGAGGTTGCGCTCGGGCAGGTTGCGCACCTCGGCCAGGAAGGCGTCATCGAGGATGCCGATGTTCGGCTTGTCCAACCCAACGGCGTCAAAGATGTCGACCACTTCTTCCGACACAACCGCCGAGCTGATGATCTGGCGAATCGCCAACTCGCGGGCTTCGTCGGTCTTCTTCTGCTGGCTGATCTCGCGCTTGGTCAGGATCACCTTCACGGCCTGGAAGAAGGCGACCTCCTCGCGCACTGCCTTGGCCTCGTCGAGCGTGCAGCACAACGTAAACGCCTTGCTCATCGCGAGCGCGAGGTCGGCGAAGCGCTTCTTGCCGTCCTTGATGCCCAGAACGAAATTGGCAGCGCCGGCCAGCGTCTTGTGACCGCCCGTGAGGAACCCGCTGTAGTCGAAGCCGTGGCCCGATGTGGTGTGATTCGTGCCGGCCAGCATGCCGCGCAGTGCGTCGAGCTTTTCGGCCACCACGCTGTACGCCTCGTGCGCGTCCACCGTAGGCCTGCCGCGGCCCTTGCTCGCGGTGTATTCCTTCAGCGCCGACTTCAGCTCGTTGGCGATGCCAATGTAGTCCACCACCAGGCCGCCCTGCTTGTCCTTGAACACCCGGTTCACACGGGCGATGGCCTGCATCAGGTTGTGGCCCTTCATCGGTTTGTCGATGTAGAGCGTGTGCACGCAGGGCGCGTCGAAGCCGGTCAGCCACATGTCGCGGACGATCACCATGCGCAGCGGGTCATCGGGCTTCTTGAATCGCTTCTCCAGCCGCTTCTTCACCTGGGCGCTGTAGACGTGCGGGCGCAGCAGCGCCTTGTCGCTGGCCGAGCCCGTCATCACGATCTTGACGGCGCCTTCCTCGGGGTCAGCGCTGTGCCAATCGGGCCGCAGCTTGATGATCTCGTTGTAGAGGTGGACGCAGATGTCACGGCTCATGCCCACCACCATGGCCTTGCCGGTCTGGGCCTTGCCTCGTTCCTCGAAGTGCGCCACCAGGTCGGCTGCCACGCTGGCAATGCGGGGTTCGGCGCCGACCACCTTCTCCAACGCCGCCCAGCGGCTCTTCAGCTTGGC
>JANMVX010000287.1:0-21705 GCA_031393505.1 Hyphomicrobiaceae bacterium
AGACGACGGGCCTCGTCGCCTTCGATTCACTGCTCAAGCTGGCAATTGTTCTTGATTGTCTTGGTGATTTCGACGGGCTGGCCGCCGAGGATGCGCAGTCCTTGAACGGTAGGCCGCTCGACGAGGTTCTGGCGCGGACCCGGACCCGCAAGAAGGGCCGGTTGACATGACGCACCGGCCGGCAACTCTCCTCAATGTCTTTCTCAACGGACGGCAGCGCCGCAAGATCGGCCGCCTGGCAGCGCAGGGCAGGCGTATCCTCTTCGAGTACGATCCGGCCTTCCTGGCTACGGGCCTGCAGATCTCGCCATTCCGGCTGCCGACGCGCTCCGGCGTGATGATCGACGAAGCCCACGCCTTCGACGGGCTGTTCGGTGTGTTCAACGATAGTCTGCCCGACGGTTGGGGGCGGCTTCTGCTCGATCGCGCTGTAGAGCGCCTCGGCATTGCGCGGCAGGAGCTGACCCCGCTAGATCGTCTGGCACATGTCGGCAGGCACGGCATGGGCGCACTCAGCTATGAGCCGGACCTGAGCGTGAGTGACCGCGCGCCCATCGTGCTGGAGCTGGAGGCCATAGCCCGCGACGCCGCAAAGGTCCTCAACGGTGAAGAGGGGGCGGTCATCGAGACGCTCCTGAAGCTCAATGGCGCCTCAGCAGGCGCCCGGCCCAAGGTCGTGGCCCAAGTCAGCGCCGACAGAAAGCGGATCATTCATGGTCCTGCCACGATGCCCGAGGGCTATGCGCACTGGATGATCAAGTTCCCGTCCGCACAGGATGACGCCGCCGCCGGCGCCACCGAGTACGCCTACAGCCTCATGGCACGTGCGGCGGGTGTCGCAATACCCAAGACCCATCTGTTCACGGCGAAGAAGAAGCGGTATTTCGGCATCGAGCGGTTCGACCGGGATGGCGACCGCCGCATCCATATGCACAGCCTCTCAGGCTTGCTGCATGCCGATCACCGCGTAGCGTCGCTCGACTATGATGCACTGCTAAAGGCGACCCACATCCTGACCAAAGACGCGACCGAGGTCGATCGTGCGTTCCGCCTCGCCTGCTTCAATGTTCTCGCGCGCAACCGCGACGACCACGCCAAAAACGTTTCGTTCCTGCTCGACGACGCCACGGGGCAGTGGACGCTCGCGCCGGCCTACGACCTGACCTTCTCGTCCGGTCCAGGGGGTGAACAGAGCATGACAGTGATGGGTGAGGGGAGGGAGCCAAATGCAGGACATCTGAGCGCGCTCGCGAAGAAGTATGATTTGAAAGGCGGTGCCGCGATTATCGCCGAGGTTCAAGCAGCTGTAGCGGACTGGTCGCAGCACGCCGACGCTGCCGGCCTCTCTAAGAAATCCGCGAAACTGATCAGCAACCGGATTGCGCCTCCGGTGACGAAAGTTGCGAAGCCGAAGGCAAAGCCCCGCAAGGGCCCATGACGCAGACCTGCTCCACTTGATGCGGCCCGTTTCTGTAAATTTGCACCATTGCCCAGGCGTTGGGAGGATTTACAAAGTTCGAAGTGTTGCGAGTAGCTGTGCGACGTGATCGGCAACCGGACATTGCGTCAAGTACGCGTCGCCATCTACACTATGCCGACAGTCTAAAGCTTGGCCAGGATCGCGTCGAGGCGACGTGATACCCCTGAAAACGGCGCTGATCTGGCGCGCGACAATCAAGGTACGGGATCTCACCCAGATTGACGCGCTATACGCTGAGCATCGCTCTGCAGAGATACCGGACATCATGCATGCACAAAGATCTGCAAACGGAGTCACTTTGCACCTGGTCTGCAGCGCGCCCGTGAGCAGACTCGACTTAGTTCGTTGCGTTGCTCAGAGAGCCACCGTCGAGTCCACGACGCGAAGGGCGGCCGCAAAGAGTGGATAAGTCGTTCTGATCCTTGCTCGTTGCGATCCGTCCGGATCATGGTGTCTCGACCGAGCGGGAGGCGGAGCAGTACATGCAAAGGGATCTCCTGGATGATTTGGTAGGTAAGCCCCAGCGGGAGACAGCTGGCGGGCCAACCGCTGCACGCTTCGACTATCAGAAGAACTGGGCCTTCTGCGAAATGCTGCACCGGCACATGGCCAAGGCCGACTACTTGGTTGCTTTCGAGTTCCACGACGACGTCGTTTTCCTTGAGCCGGGCAATACTCCGCAATCGGCAGAGTTTGTCCAGGTCAAGACATCGTCCACGGCTCAAGTGCGCAAGCGATCGACGTTGACGTCGCGCACGAAGGGCGCCCCGTCGATCCTAGGCAAGATGTGCTCCAACTTCGACGGCATCTGTGCCGGTCATGCCGTGAAGGTCGTTCTAGTGTCGAATGTTGCATTCGAGTTCGGCAATGGGGATCAGTGCGCAGCTGACCTCGACGAGAAGCACCGCAATGCCATCGTAGAAAAGCTCACGGAGGAATGGCCTGGGTTCACCATGGCGCATCTGGACAAGATCCACTTCATGGTCACCGGGGTTTCGATCGAGGCCATGCAGACCTTCCTGCAGGGCGAGGCGATGAACCTGTTCCAGCACCATTTCGGGGAGGACCACGGGTTGAACGTGATGGCGTGGTTGCGTCTCGTTCAGGGTGAGATCGGACGACGTAACAACTTCCCTTCCGAAAAAATCTCCTCGGTCAGTGAGTTGATCGCGCTCAAGTGCATCGACCGGAAATTCATTGGAGATAGCCTGGACTGCGTACAGCGCGGGCGACGAAGTTCATTGAACATGACGCTTGTTGTGGCTGAGCTTTCGGCCGTTGGCTGGTCTCACACGGATCTGATGCGGCTAGACAAGCGTCTGCCGCAAGTCGTGAGTGACTACACCAACGCGACCAACCTCGAGGTGGCCGCGATGGCACAGGTTGTGGCGAAAGAAATTTCCGGCGGCACGTACGTGAGTCTAGGCGACGCCGTCACGCGGATTGTCCCCCTTGTCGTCGAACCACCAGGAAGGGTCGTCATTTACGATCGCTTCTACGTTTCAGCGCTTATCGTCCTGGTGCATCATGAAACTCTCTAACTTTAGACAGCTGATCAGAAATATTCGCAAGGGTCGCGTCGATGAAAAGCTTAGTGTTCAAAGAGGTCTCTATCCTCTCAAAGGCCGAAAAGGCGGCAGTGAACCTGACGTTCGTCCCGACCGTCAACCTGCTGACCGGCGAGAATGACGTCGGCAAGTCGACGCTGATCAAATCGCTTTATCACACACTCGGGGCCGACGTACCGCAGTTGCAGAATACCCGTTGGAAGCGAGCGAGACCGATCTATTGTGTGAAAGTTGCGATCGCTGGCAACGAATACACGATCATCCGGGACGAGAAATACTTCGGGGTTTTCGACACCAATCGGAAGCTAGTCGGTCGGTATACGGGAATTTCCGGCGAGAACGGCATCGCTCGTTTCATCAATCCTAAGCTCGCATTTCGGATCGAACTGGAGCGGGCGGCAGACTCTGGTCTCGGGCCGGCTGGACCGGCGTTCTATTTCTTGCCGTTTTATGTCGATCAGGACGAAGGGTGGAACCGCAGCTGGGCGTCATTCCTAGGCCTACCGCAGTTCAAGGACTACCGGCGCAACATGATCGAGTACCATCTGGGAGTACGGCCGCAGAGCTACTACGATGCGAAGAAGCGTGAGCTGGAATTGTCAGGGCAACTGCTGGAACTCTCGCGCGAGCGGGAGGCTCTTGCAGCTGTGCGCGAGTCCTATCACAAGCGGAAAGTGGCGCGGCAAGTGGATGTCGATCCGTCCGTGTTCAAGCAGGAGGCGGAGGAACTCGTTGAGAAATTCAACCAAGTGAACGGTCATCAACAGCGGATTCTACACGAGTTGAAAGAAGCGCGGAGCGAACGGCACGCGATCGAGACCGAGATGGCGATCCTGAAGCGGGCGATTTCCGAGTTGGACGCGGACTACGCGCTTGCCGAAGCGCCGACGACGCCGGACCCGATCTGCTGCCCAACCTGTAGCACCGAATTCACCAACTCCATTGCCGAGAGGTTCGGCATCCTCGAAGACATTGACTACTGCTACGAGTTGCTAGATCAGCGCACCAAAAAACGCATCGAAGTTCAACAGGCGATCGCGGGTATCGAAGAGCGCTATGGGACGGTTACGAAAGATCTCGATGGCATTCAGGAGTTGCTGCAACGCACGCGGCAAAACATCACTTTCGCCGAACTCGTTTCGTCAGAGGGCATCAAGGACATGTTGCAGTCCATTGATCTCGACATTGCGGATCTTGTGCACCGCGAGGACGGCTTGCGCACGGCTATTGGCAGCTTGGCGGGCGATCTCAAGGTGGATGCCAAACTCAAGAAGCAGATCGTCGCGTTCTATCAGGCGCGCATGAAGGAATACCTCGGTAACTTGAACGTCCATGTGTTGGAGGCCAACGACTACAAATCGCTCGATCGGCAGATCAAGAACAACGCGCTCGGCAGCGATCTACCGCGTTCGCTCTTAGCGCAGTATCTAGCTTTCCTCCACACGATGAAGGAATACAACAACTTCGTAATGTGCCCGCTAGTGCTCGACTCACCGCTCCAGCAGGAGCAGGACTCGACCAATATCGATGCAATATTCAAGTTCATTTTCTCGAAGGCCTTGCAGGGACAGCAGCTGATCCTGGGAACGCTGTCGACTGGTGGTGCATCGCCGGGGACAATTCCCGCCGGCGCGAAAGAGCATGTTTTGTCGGACAAGTACCGGCTGCTACACGGAGATCAGTTCGACCGTGTAATCCAGGACATCGGTCTCATGCACGAGCAGACGTTGGCGAGTTGAGAGTTAGCTCGCCGTCGCCGCCAAAGCTCGCGTCAGCGCTCCCCCAAATTCAGACCAGTTGTCGGCAAATGTTGGCAAAGGACGATGGCCTCGGCTTTCAATTCTGGAATACACCTTTGATGTCGGCTGAAACTCTAAGACCGGCCGTTCTGGTCGCGAGGAGCGAACGCATTCGTCGATACTGGCCGATGTCTCCTTTTGGGATGATGCGCCGACGAGATAGGCGCGGCAGCCGACCGCGACCATTGCAGCGGGCGGTGACTCCGATCGCCGATCGGTGTGCCGGTATCAGTGGCCCTTGAGCTTGCCCAAGCTGCCGATAGCCACGGCCACGATGATGATGGCGCCGACCAGCATGTCACGAACGTAGCTGTCGATGCTGAGCTGCGTCAGGCCGTTGCTGAGCACGCCGAGGATCAGCACCCCGATCAGCGAATGCACAACCCGCGGCTCGCCTTCGCGGCTCATGGTCATGCCGAGAAACACGGCGGCGATTGCATCGAGCATCAGACCGCCGCCCTGCGTAGGATTGGCCGAGGCGACGCGGCTGGCATACATCAGGCCGGCGCCAGCCGCTCCCAGTCCTGACAGGCCGAAGGCGAGAATGCGGAGCGCGCGCACGCGGACTCCAGCCAGGCGCGCGGCCTCGATATTGCTTCCGATGACATAGAGGTGCCGTCCCGTTATCAAGCGCTGCAGCAAGAAGGTTGAGGCCAGCAGAACGGCCACGGCGGTCAGGGTGAGGTTGGGCAACTTCAGCGCATCCTCGGCTGCCGAGAGCTGGATGCCGCCACGCGCAAAGCCTGAGAAGCTTGCGGGAATTTCCGAACCAAAAAGCGTCTTGCCGCCGCTTAACCAGAAGGCGAGGCCGCTGTATATCGTCAGCGTGCCAAGCGTCGCTACGAACGGCAACAGCCCAACGATCGCGACCAGCCCGCCATTAATCAACCCGCCAATCAGTCCGGCAGCCAAAGCAACGCACAGACCCAAGGGCACCGATCCGGTTGCCTTGAACACCACTGCCGCGACAATGCCAGCGAGACTGGCCATCGATCCGGCGCTCAAGTCGAAATCACCGGCGGCCATGACGATGGTCATCGTGAACGCGACCACCGCTAGCATGCTCATCTGCTGCGTGATGTTCAGCAGATTGCGCCCGGTCATGAAGGTGTTGGGCAGCGCCAGCCAGAGCCCCACGATGAGCAGCCCAAAGCCGATCAGCGTGCCATAGCGTTGCAACTGGCGCTGCACCCGAACTACTCTTTCACATTCGCGGCCGTGATCAGTCGCGTCGGCACATAGGTCACGCGCTCCCTGATGGTCTCGCCTGCCAGCGTGCGTTTCACCGCATCGGCTGTCGCCTTACCGATGCCTTTGAAGTCCTGCGCCATCGATGCCTCGAAACTGCTGCCCTTGGCGATGGCTTCGCGGGCCTGCGGATTGGCGTCGATCCCGGTTATGACGATGCCCTCGCCGCCACGGTTGGCCGCTTCGATGGCCTGTAGTGCGCCGAGCGCGGGCTGGTCCCAGGCGGCCCAGACGGCGGCGATGGAACCCTTCTCGGGATTGGCGGCCAGGATCGCATCCATCTTGGCGCGGCTATCGGCGATCCCGCCATCCTTCACGTCCGGGGTAACGCGATCCAGCACCTTGATGTCCGGATTATTCTTAAAGATCGAGTCCGCGATGATGCCACGCTGCTGCACCGGTGGGAAGGCGTCGAACACGAACATCACCACTTTGCCCTTGCCGCTGATGCGGTTGACAACATAGGCGGCGGTGTCCGCGGCCATCGCGTAGCCGTTGCTTGTGACGTTGGTGACGAGCAAAGGCGTTGCGCCGGCGTCCATGCCGAACACGGGGATTTTTGCCGCTTTTGCGGTTTCGAGTCCGGCGGCAACCTGCGAAGGATCGACATTGATGACGATGGCGTCGACCTTCTGGTTGGCGGCGTCCTCCAGCCGGCCGATCACGGCGGCGACGTCGCCCTTGGTGTCCACCACGTTCACGTCCCAACCATTGGTCTTGGCTTCGGCCTGGAACGCTTCGACGTAGAACTGGGTGCCCGGCTGAGCGAGATAGGGCGTGATGACCACGACCTTCTTGGCGGCCTCGGCGGCTGACGGCAGCAACGGCAACAAGGCGATGGCGACGGCGGCGACGCGACGTGAAACGACGAACATGCTGATCCTCCCGTTTTTATTCGGATGACTTGCTTAGCACGAGCAATTCGGGCCATTCAATCGGCCGTCATCGGCTTTGTGAAGGTTCGCCATGAACGATCCGCTTCTGATCGGCATTGATGTTGGCACCACTGCCGTGAAGGCCGCGCTGTTCGAAGCGACGGGCCGTTCGCTGAAGATGTACATAAGTCGCTATCCAACCGTCCGTCCCGCCCCAGGAATCGTAGAACAGAACGCCGAGGATTGGGTGCAGCGCTGCCTTGATGCGATAACGACGCTCACGGATTGTGTGGCGCTCGGACGCGTTTCAAGCATCGGGCTGACGTCGCAGGTCAACACTCATGTGTTCGTGGACGATCATGGCGCGGCGCTGTTGCCGGCCTTCGTGTGGCAGGACGGACGGTGCGCCCACGAGGCAGCCGAGCTCGATAAGCGCATTCTGGACACCGATCGCCTCCGCTGGTGGGGCGCACCCCTACCTGTCGACTCCAGCCATGTGCTCGCCCGCATGGCCTATGTCGCCCGGCATCGTCCTGAGATCTGGGCCCGGACATGTTGGGTCATGGCGCCCAAGGACTATTGCATCTTCCGACTGACTGGCGAGGTCAGGGCCGATCCGATGACGTCGTTCGGCGTTGTCGACGGGACGCTCGCCTATATTCCGGAGCTGCTGGCCCTGGTTCCCGGAGCGGCCGAACGGCTGCCCTCGCTGGCTCCGTTCACCGCCAGCGCCGGACGCATCCGGGCTGGCCTGCCAGCGTCCGGCGCACCGATGGTCGTTGGAACCATGGACGCCTGGGCGGGGCTGCTGGGCGCGGGCGTCGCGCGCCAGGACGAGGCGGTCTATCTCAGCGGTACCAGCGAGGTCTTGGGCATCGTTTCGGAGCGCAAAGTGCCAACGCCCGGCGTGATTGCCTTTGCCCGCTGCGAGGGCATCGTCCTCCACGCCGGGCCAACCCAAGCCGGCGGAGCCTCAATCGAATGGTTGGCGGGCATCCTGAACCAATCGCCGGCCGCGCTTTCCGATCTGGTCGGTACGCTCGACCTGGCGCGCCCGGCACCCATCTTCTTGCCCCACCTGGCGGGCGAGCGCGCACCGCTCTGGGATATCACGTCGCGAGCCTCCTTTTCCGGCATGACATCGGCGACCAGCGCCGCCGATCTCTCACGGGCCGTCTTCGAGGGCGTCGCCTATTCCGCCCGGCTGCTGCTTCAAAGCCTGGAGCAATCGTCCAATTGCCACCCCGAGTCGCTCAACTTGGCGGGCGGCGGCGCCAGGTCGGATATCTGGTGCCAGATCCGGGCGGACGTGCTCGGGCGTCCGCTCAGGCGCACCGCCAATCGTGACGCCGGAGTGCTCGGCGCCGCTATCCTGGCAGGGGTCGGCAACGGCCTCTTCGCAAACATCGATGCCGCAACCCGGCAGCTGGTTGTATTCGACCGGACATTCGAACCCAACCCGGCCCAAGCCGGACGGCACGCATTCGGCTTTGGCAAATATCTCGAACTCTATCAGCAGCTGAAATCCTTCAATGCGGATTTCGTCAGTGTCGCCAATCCCGCGCGCGATATCGAAACATCAGGCACAACGTGATCGATTAACTGGGCGCTGGGGTCGATCCAACGAAGTTCGGTGCGCACTCGCTACGCTGAACGAAGGTTGTGTTGATCTACCGCCGTAACAGCAATCTACGTGCGGTCCAGCTTTTGCTCGGAAACTCGAACAATGCCGGCACCGTCAGCTATCTCGGCACCAAAGTGAATGACGCCATTGAGTTCGTCGAAAAAATCGACTTCCGAGACCTGACGCGATAATCCATTCAGCAGACGTGGTCGGCGGCGAGAAATACGCTGCCGATCTTTGGCCGGAAATGGCAGCTCTTTTAAAGCCGCGTCAGGCCTGACCCACACTAGGCAAGTACTCTCGCGGTCGTGCTACGGACCACCAGACGGCATTCGACAGTGGCCCTCTTGGGCTTGCCGCGCGCTTCGCCAGTCACCCGGCCATGCAGAAAGTCCAGAGCGCTGCGTGCCAACTCGTCCTTGGGCTGCGCAATGGTTGTGAGAGAAATTCGTCTGAGGCCGGCGATGATGATGTCGTCGTAACCAACCACGGAGAGATCGTCTGGAACTCGGATGCCGAGGCGGTCGGCGGTGTCGAGAATTTCGATAGCGCCGAGATCGTTCGAGGAAACAACACCCGAAATACGAGCCCGGCCGGTGAGGAGCGCTTCCAGCGACACGTCTCGCCAATGGTGGATCGCAGGCTTCAACCCTGCGGCCGACATGGCTTTGCGATAGCCGTCGGCACGGGCGTGATCGGCGGCATCTTCCACCGAACTGTCGCCGACATAGGCAATGCGTTTGTGTCCGAGGCCGATCAGATGCTCCGTCGCCAGACGGCCGCCCTTCTCGTCGTCAGTCGAAACCACGTCGCCCCAATCGGCTGTGCAGGTGACGAACACGGATGGCACCCGAGCTTCAGTCACCAATTGCCGGCTCTCGGCGTCGCCGGCGTAGGCCAGCATGATCAGGCCCGCGACGCGATAGTCGAGCAGGTTGCGCAAGCCTGCCAACTCGCGCCGTTCGTCGATCTGCGTATTGCAGATCATCACCCGGTAACCGCGCGCCGTGGCGTGCCATTCCACGGCTTTGGCCATCTCGGAATAGAATGGATTGGCGAGGTCGCCGATCACCACGCCGATCAGGCTGGTACGCTGCTGCACCATCTGCCGCGCGATCAGATTGGGGCGGTAGCCGAGCGTGTCGATGGCCTGTCGCACCCGTTCTTTGGTGGTGGGCGCAATGATTCCAGCGCCGCGGATGACATTCGACACGGTCGATTTGGAGACGCGGGCAAGGCGTGCGACATCCAATATAGTCGCGGGCTTTTCAGTCAACAGACGGGACACGAGACCTCTCTGTTGCGCGGAACATGGAACCGGATGCCTCTCCAGGGGACTTTGCTTGACAAGGCGAAAGTCCGAGCGAATACTCTATTGGAACGTTCCATATCGCAAATTTCAGGCCTTTGCGAGCTGAGACAGCGCTCGCGAGACGAGGCCGATCAGGAGGATCAACGACATGTATATTGTCGGCGATGAAGAGGCTGAGGCCCTGGCGCGGATTATCAAGGACGGCAAACTGTTTCGTTACGGTGTGGGCGGAGAGTGCGATCGCTTTGAGGAGCGTTATGCCAAGTTCCTCGGCGTCAAACATTTCGCGCTCACGGTCAGCGGCACCTACGGACTGTCCGCGGCCATGATCGCCCTTGGCCTCGGACCGGGCGACGAAGTGCTGATCCCGTCCCACACCTATATGGCGACGGCGACCTCGGTGCTGACCACCGGCGCTATCCCCGTCATCGTCGACGTGGACGAGTCCCTCACCATCGATCCCAAGGCCATCGAGGCTGCCATCGGCCCGCGCACCAAGGCGGTCGTGCCGGTGCACATGTGGGGCGCGGCCTGCAACATGAACGCCATCATGGAGATCGCCAAAAGGCGCAATCTCTGGGTGATCGAGGACACCTGCCAGGGCGTCGGCGGCAGCTACGAAGGCAAGAAGCTCGGCTCGATCGGGGATATCGGCTGCTTCAGCTTCAACTATTACAAGAACATGACGGCTGGCGAGGGCGGCGGCGTCGCGACCTCCGATGACGACCTGGCCCGGCGCGCGCGCTGCGCCATCGATCCGTGTCACTACTATTGGACCGGGCGCGACGATACCTCAAAACCCTTTGCCGGCAATGGCGGTCGCGCATCGGAACTGATGGGGGCGATGCTGAATGTCCAACTCGACCGCATCAATGGTATCATTGGCGCCATGCGGTCGGAGAAGAAGCGCATCCTTGCCGGCACCAAGAAGCTGGGCAATCTCGGCCTGGTTCCGTCGCCGATGAACAGTCCCGAACACGATTGCTCAGCGCACGCTATGTATCTGCTGCCGACTCCCGAGGACGCAACGCGCTTCGTAAAAGTCTTCCCCGCCGTGATCGCCGGCAAGACCGGCCGCCATACCTATACCGAATGGGACCAGGTGCTGATGGGCATGGGGGCGGCGCATCCGGCCATGAATCCCTACAATCATCCGGACAATGCGCAATGCCGCAAGACCTATAGCAAGACCATGTGCCAGCGTTCGCTCGACATCCTTAACCGCACCATCATGGTGCCGACCCATCCCAACCACACCGATCAGGAGATCGAGGGCATTATCCACAATATCGAGGTGGCGGCGAAGGTGGCGCTCGGCGGAGTCAACGCCGACGACATCAAGCTGCGCGCCACGGCGGCTCTCGACGCCAGGAAATTCGACATGGAAGTGTTCGATTCTGATCCTGCCAGCCGAAGTTGAGGCGGCGTCGAATTTATCGAGACCGAGTCCACTTTTTCTGTAGTCCAAAGACGAAAAACCACAGGGAGTCAACAATGCGCAGAATGCTGACGAACGTGCTCGCAGCTGCCCTTGGCCTCAGCGTCATGGCGTGGGTCGGCGTGGCCGAAGCCAGGATGCGGATGGTCTATATCACCCACGGCCAGGCGGGCGATCCCTATTGGAACGCCATCAAGAACGGCCTCACCGAGGCGGGCAAAGACTTCGATACCGACGTCAGCTATCAGTCCCCGGACGTTTTCGACATGTCGGCCATGAGTAAAATGATCGACGCGGCGGTGGCCTCCAAACCCGACGGGCTGGTGGTCTCGATCCCTGACGCCGACGCGCTGAAGGCCTCCATCCAGGGCGCGCTGGCGGCGGGCATTCCGGTGATCGGAATCGATTCCGGTCTCACCAAGTTCAAGCAGCTGGGCATTTCGCTCTATCTTGGCCAGGACGAATATGAGGCCGGGGTTGCTGTCGGTAAGAAGTTCAAGGCCGCCGGCGCCACCCATATCATGTGCATCAATATGGAGGTGGGCAACACCGACCTCGACAACCGCTGCCGCGGCGTCCTGGACGGTTCCGGCGTCAAGCAGACCATCGTGCCGACCACCGCCACCGACCCCACCGACTCCAAGGCCCGCATCTCGGGCGCGCTGCAGAAAGACGCCAGCATCGACGCCATCATCGCGCTCGGGCCGACCAGCGCCTCGCCGATGCTTGCGGCAGTCAAGGATCTGGACGCCAAGAGCCGGTTGAAAGTGATGGCGACCTTCGACATGACCCCGGAAATTCTCGAGAGTGTGAAGGACGGCACCCTACTGTTCGCCACCGATGCCCAGCAGTTCATGATGGGCTATCTGCCGGTGGTGATGGTCAAAAACTTCAAGGCCTATGGCGTCATGCCGACCACGGCCTGGCCGACTGGTCCCGGGTTCGTCACCAAGGAAACCGCCGGAAGCGTGCTGGAACTGAGCAAGAAGGGCTTTCGCTGAGACTGAGTAGGCGGAAGCCGGCCAATAGTTGCGATACCGTTCGTCGCCACGTTGCCGGCGTCCCCTCGCTACATTGAATGATACTGTTGCCATGGGCCCTTCCCGATGACCGTTCCTGCTCAGCCCATGTCGACCGATAAGCCCGACGAGCGTGTCCGGGCCATCTCGAACTGGCGACTGGTGCTTGGCCGGCCTGAACTTGGCTCGGTTGCAGGCGCGGTCCTAGTCTACGTTTTCTTCCTGAGCGCGGCCGGCAATTCAGGCATGTTCAGCGCCAAGGGCATCATTACCTTTCTCGATGTCGCCGCCCAAGTCGGCATCCTGGCCGCCGCCGCTTCGCTGCTGATGATCGCGGGCGAATTCGACCTCTCCATCGGCTCCATGATCGGCTTTGCCGGAATCGTCATCGCCATTCCGGCGGTGCAATGGGGCTGGCCGCTGTGGCTGTGCATTCCGATTGCCTTCGCGGTCGCCTGTTTGGTTGGCTTCATCAATGGCTGGCTTACTGTGCGCACCGGCCTACCCTCCTTCATCGTCACTTTGGCCAGTCTGTTCGTTCTACGCGGCATGACGCTGGCCCTGACCCGGCTGATTACGAACCGCACCGTGGTTTCGGGCCTGCACGAGCACGCCCAGGGCGATCCGCTGGCGGGGTTCTTTTCCGGCTACGTTTTTCGTGGCCTGTTCGACTGGATGGGATCGCTGGGCTGGCTGACCATGCGAAGCGATGGCCACCCATTGGCCGCCGGCATTCCGATGGCGGTGGTCTGGTGGATGATCCTGACCGCCGCCGCCACCTGGGTGCTGATGCAGACCCGCTTCGGCAACTGGATTTTCACCTCCGGCGGCGATCCGGTGGCGGCGCGCAATCTCGGCGTGCCGGTGGCTCGGGTCAAGATCATCCTGTTCATGTGCACATCGATGGCCGCCACTTTGCTAGCGACCATTCAAGTGCTGGATGCCGGCTCGGCCGATACCTTGCGGGGCGCCCAGAAGGAGTTCGAAGCCATTATCGCCGTCGTCATCGGCGGCACGCTTCTGACCGGCGGCTACGGTTCGGCCATTGGCGCGGCGTTCGGCGCACTGATCTTCGGTACCGTGCAGACCGGCATCTTCTATACCGGCGTAGATACCGATTGGTTCAAAGTCTTTATGGGCAGCATGGTGTTGATCGCGGTGCTGTTCAACACCTATGTGCGCCGCAAGGCGATGTTTGCACGGTGAGTCCGATGGCGGATCAATCTGCATTTCTTGAAATCGATAGCGTCAGTAAGCAATTCGGCTCTGTCATCGCGCTCAACGGCGTGTCGTTCGGCGTGCGCCTGGGCGAGGTGCATTGCCTGCTCGGCGACAATGGCGCGGGCAAGTCGACGTTGATCAAGATCTTGTCCGGCGTACACCCGCAGAGCAGCGGCGAGATTCGCATCGAAGGCAAAACCGTAACCTTGCGCAGCCCGCGCGAAGCGCTGGATCGCGGCATCGCCACCGTCTACCAGGACCTTGCCACGGTGCCGCTGGTCAGCATCACGCGCAATTTCTTCATGGGGCGCGAAAAGCAGCTCGGCATCGGCCCGTTCAAATGCTTAGATTGGGACTTCATGCATGGCACGGCGCGCGAAGAGATGGGCAAGCTGGGCATCGACGTGCGCGATCCGCGCCAGGCGGTCGGCACGCTGTCGGGTGGCGAGCGGCAGTGCCTCGCCATTGCGCGCGCGGTTTATTTCGGCGCCCGCACCCTCATCCTCGACGAGCCGACCTCTGCGCTCGGCGTGCACCAGGCCTCAGTGGTGCTGCGGCTGGTGGCGCGCGCCCGCGTGCGCGGCCTCGCCGTGATCTTCATCACTCACAATGTGCATCACGCGTTTCCGATCGGCGACCGCTTCACCCTGCTCAATCGCGGCCGTTCCATGGGAACCTTCGGCAAGGGTGCGGTGTCGCGCGAGAAGGTGACTGAGCTGATGGCGGGCGGCAAGGATCTGGTGGCGCTTGAGGCGGAGTTGCAGAGCATGCTGGCCGCGCCCGAGGCCGCTGGCTCAGCCTGAGAAGATTGCAGGCTGACGAAGTTGTCTCGCCATGTGTCAATCTGCACGTCGTAAGTCAAAGGCGGTGAGATGAGGTTTGACAGCATCTTGAGAACCGCTTTGGCGGCGCTCTTTACGCTCTGTCTGCTGAGCGCACCCACGCATAGTCAATCGAAGAGCCAGATAGCGCTGTTTCAGCAGATCCGGCAACTCTATCAACTTGGCAGCTACGACGACGCCATTCCGCTTGCTCAGACCTACGCGGAACTCGCGCGTGGTCAGTTCGGCGGGGCCGATGTCAGGACCCAGATCGCGCAAAGAAATCTGATCGAGATCCTCGAAAGTGCGGCGGCGGTGGCAGAGGCACAGAACGCCATCGACGAGTCCATCCGTCTTCGATTGCGGGCACTTGCGGTTGCCGAGCAGGCGTTCGGCCCAGATAGCCTGGACGTCGCCTCGATCCTTGCCGTGATTGGCCAGCAGTACCTGCGATGGCTCGATTCAGGGCGCCCCAACTCGGACAACCAGCGTGTCAATGAGCAGTCCATCGACCAGATGTTGGCCGAGGCCGGTCCTGGACTGGGAACCATGCTCGCCGACAAGAACGCAGGCGACCAGCACGATTTGGAGGCGGCGTCCGAACGGATGCTCAGGAGAGCACTTGCCATCCGGGAAAAACAATTGCCGCCTGACGACCCCGATTTGCTCGCCAGTCTCAGGCAGCTTGGCGATCTACTGGCACTTGAGGGGCGCTATCGGGAGGCTTCGGAGTTCCACCATCGTCTTCCGCTGCCGCCCGCCCCGGTGCTTGGGTTGCGCGCAGAGTTTGGTGGGATATCTGCGCCAGGGACTGTCGTCTTCTTCGGCACGGACAGACGGGCCGATCCGACTCGTCCGGGCAGCTTTGGAAGTGAGCGTGGAGAGGGGAACGCATTTGGCGCCGCTTCTGTCGACTTTCAGGCGCTGGCCGGCCGCGCGGCGGGCGCTACCACGCGTGACAGACTGTTGAAGACGGTCGATCCAAGGCGCATTAGGATCGACCGCGTCCAAACGCTTGACGATAATTCCTTGCGCCAAGACGTCAGGTACAAGGTTCAATCGGCGACCAGGTTTCCGCGCCAGGCCTTGATGTTCGTCCACGGCTTCAATGTCACTTTCGACAACGCGCTGTTGCGCACCGCGCAGTTGGCCCATGACCTCGATTTCGATGGCCCGGTATTCTTGTACAGCTGGCCGTCACGCGGCAATCTGGCCGAATCCGACTACTTCGCCGATCAGAAGAGTTCTTTAGCCGCGGTAGATGACTTGCGCGCATTTTTGGAGTTCGTCGTTGCCAAGTCCGGCGCCAGCCATGTGCATCTGATCGCGCATAGTATGGGAAATCCGCTGCTATTGAGGGCCCTTGGCTTGTTGAAGGCGGGACCTGGTTGGGCCGACCTGCATATTGGTCAGGTCATTCTGGCGGCGCCCGATATGGATGCGCGGGAGTTTACCGCAGCGATCCCGCTCCTGCGCAATATTGCCGCCGGGATCACGCTCTATGCCTCGGCCAGCGATCGGGCCCTGGTCGTCTCGCGCCTGGTCAACGGCGCAACTGCATCTCGTGCCGGCTATGTTCCGCTCCAGGGCCCCGTCGTTGTTGAGGGCGTCGAAACAGCAGATATTACAGCCGTAAGCTCCGACATTCTGTCGCTCAACCACAACGCCTATGCTGAAAGCCCAGTGCTTCTCGAGGACATTGGCAAGCTACTGCACGGAATTAGTCCCCCCGATCTGCGGGAGCCGGAGATGCGCCCCGTCCATGGTGGAAATGGTATCTACTGGCAGTTTCAACCGGGCAGTGATTGAGAGCGGAGCTGAAACGAGCCGGGTATTCCATGATCGCGGTCGCCGAGTGATGATGTTGCTCTAAGGTCCCTCAGCGTCGGATCACCATTGCGTGCTCCGGAGACAGGAAGAAGGGCGTCAAATAGGCCGGCATGTTGCTGAGAGGTAAGACTTCGGGCTTGAGGCGAATGCCGAGCGAGCTGCGCATGAATTCGCGGCGAGACTGGATGCGGGCCCACATCTCCGGGAACCGCTCGGCAAGGGCTGCACGGCCTGCCTCGTCGAGCAACGCGATGCCGTCTTCGACATTGGAGGTGAAATAGGGCGTGCCGGTCGCCGGGATGATGTCGACTTGAAGGGCTTGACCCGATCGCAACGGCTCGATGCTGCCCGCATAGATCGGCGTGTTCATCCATTCATCGTGATGAATGAGATGTCCTGGATTCAAGAATACGCCGAAGAATGGGTCGCCAAGCCGGCGGGCCACGATCTCGGCAAGCACACCACCTGGCACGCCAATGCCGATAGTTTCGTACCATTCCACCACTGCGGCGAAATAGGGCGCAGCAAGTCGGTCGATATAGTCGCGGATGCCCTCTGGCAACTGGCCTGCTTCTGATACCATCCAACCGGCCCGGCAATTCAGGGCTCCCCAGACGCCATAGGCGACGGTGATGGGATCGCCATGCTCAATGATCCGGGAGCCCGGGCTTGCCAGGCCCAGGGCCGCACGGGGCCCCGTGCTCAGCATGGTATGACAGCTCAGCGGCAGGCCTATCGGGGCCAACAGGCGCGCCGCATCGAACTCCCGCATTCCGGGTCGCGTACCGGTCACGACACGTCTTATCGCACTGGACGTGTGGCACGCCGCAAATTCAAACGATGCCAGTTGCTCGATCTCATTTACCGCCCGCATACCCTCGCTCGGATGCATCAGTTCGGAGTTGGAATTGACGATGCGCCCCGACGGCCCCGTCGTCCGCCTGATGGCGTCGACGAGAAACGATGGGATTTCGAACCATTGCTCCCATAAAGAGCTTTCCTCCCGGCCAAAGTACTTCCAACCGATGATGCCAACGACGCAACCTGCTGTAATACCACCGCTTCTCAAAACATCTTCAAGGGGCGGTGTCCGTGTACGGTCTTGACCGAGCAGGCCAAATGGTGGGTACACGACAACATTTGCATCAATGGCCGCCGCTTTGGCGAAGCCTTGATTCTCCGGGCCGGTCAGGAGTGTCTGATTGCCGGTTGGTCCGACAACCAGCAACGCTTCCTCGAAACGCGGATCGAATCCGGTCAAGTAGCTGATGTTTGCCCCATGCTCGCGATCACCGTAGATCGCGAGAGCGTCGATCCCGCGGGCACGACAGCGGTCAACCAAGCGAGCGAGCCTTTGGCGCAAGAGCGCCGCAGGGACCAGAGGCTGCTCGAGTGGTGTGCCGAATTCGGGCAGCTCCACGTGGCGCAGGACAGCTTCCATCGCGTATCTCCGAGGCGGGACTTCACACGCTGCTACTAGCATCGAAATTATGTCCAACCCAGCGTCTGAACCCCAATCATAGGCCGGTCACATGGAGATCCGTCATCTGTTGTCGGATGTTCGCGCAGAGCGCTAGTTGCTTGCGGCCCGTTTCGAGGCAGGCGCGGCGTGATAGGCCTCGGCCAACAGACCGGTATCCTGGTGGCCGCGGAACGCGCTGATCTTGCCGTCCCGGATGGTGATGACATGCACCCAATCGTTTTCGCCGGACACGCCACTACGATGCATGGTCCAGGCGGAATGGCCAGCCACGAACACCATGTCGTCGGCGACTGCGAATTTTTGCGGTTCGAAGCTTGTGAGTTCCTGCGTCTCTTTGAGCAGGCGGAAGAACTTGGCCGCGCCAGCCTTGCCGTCGCGGATGCCGGCCATCGGCACGTCCTTGGCGCGGCCGATCATGCCCCAGGTGACGTCGGGCGTCATCATCTCGAGTGCGGCCGGGATATCGCCACGGCCGAATGCTCCGTAGGCGTCTTGCACAAGCTTGATGTTGGTGTTGGTCATGATGTCCTCCGTTGCGTTGAGCAAGGAGACGATAGCGCGCTTCCCAGTCCGCCGCCTGAGGAATACTCCCTATCCCGGCGCATAAAGTCCGTGTTCGATGGCGAACAGCGTGGCGCCGCCGCGCGTCTTGACGCCGATCTTGGCATAGACGCTTTGGGTGTGGTTATCGACGGTCTTGGGCGAGATGCCGAGGGTGCGAGCGGTTTCCTTCATCGACTGCCCGAGGGCGATCGAGCGCAGCACATCGACCTCGCGTCCGGTCAGTCCTGCGACCAAGTGCTTGCGCACCGGCACGCTGTGACCAGCAGCCTCCAGTACACCGGCGACCGCCTCGCCGTCGAGCCTGCCCTCGCGCTTGAGCGCGGCCGCAGCAGTATGTTCGGTAAGCGCCGCGCGATGGGGCCGTGTCTCAATTTTGTTCGGATAGGCCTCGGCGGCGGCGAGGATTTTGCCCTGCACGGACAGCGCCGGGCCACGAGCGCCGCGGTGGTAGCCCGAACCGTCGCAGCGCTCGTGGTGCTGGGCGACGATGGCGCCGAGCCGCGCCAGCGCGGCCGGGCGCGCCAGCACACGTTCGCCATAATACGTATGCAGGCGCACTTGCTCCCAATCGCTCTCACTGAACGCGGTTGGTTTTAACCAGATGCGAGCAGGCACCGCGACCTGGCCGATATCATGCAACAAGCCGGCGCGGGTGAGGTCGGTGGCGTCGCCTTCAGGCAGTCCACAACGCCGGGCCGCGTCACCTGCAAGCACCGCCACAGCGCGCGAGTGGCCAACCGAGTAGGGCGACTTCAAATCGGCGAAATCCGCCATGGCGAGGCAGGCCGCGTCGAATTCTTGTTCCGACATTTGCGTGTGCGGCTCGGGTTCGAGAGCCAACACCGCATCCCAGGTGGTATCGTCGAGACCGGCGGTCAGCTGGCCGGAGCCTCTGACGAACAAGTCGACGAGGCGCGGTTCGTAAGCATGGCCCTGGCGCGCCTTGAGCTTGGCCTCGGCTGCCGCCGGCCCGAAGGCCGCCCTGAGCACGATAGCGTCTTATGCAAACGACACGATGCGCACCGCGAGCGCGATCGCTTTGCCCTTTAGGCCGCGTGGCAGGCCACGGCCATCCCATCGCTCGTAGAGCTGTCCAAGATTTCTGCAGACGCCCTGGCTCAAGCTGAGCCGCTCTGCGAGGCGCTCAGCCACTTCACAATGGCCCGCGAGGATCTCCGCACTCACTTTACGGCTGGTGATGAGGCCGCGCGTCACGCCCGCTAGAAACTCCAATGCCCCGGAGTCCGCATTGGCGCGGCGCAGATGGGCAAACACCAGCGCGCCCATTTCGTTGGCGCGCCCCGGGTCGATGCGTGCGAAATCACGGCGGAAGTCGATCTCGTCGCCCAACAGGGCGGCCATGGCGTGGGTCTCGGCGTTGCAACCGATGTAGCGCAGGAGCGACTGATAATAAATTTCCACCATCTCCCCGGCGCTCAGGGACAGTTGGTGGCCGATGCGGGTCGCCAGCACGCAGGATTTCAGCGCGAACTCCACCGGCTGCCCCATGGCCAGATCGGTCGCAAGCGACAGCGCCGCGATAACTTGGCCAAGCCGCGCGCCAGAAGTCCGGTCCAATGCCATGGAGCGATTATAGCGCTCCAAATTCGGTTGTCACGACGATGCGCTCGGACATGAGCTGTGAGTAGCTACGCTGCGCAAAGCGACTTGAGCACCCTATCCCAGTCGCCAATAGAAATGTGAAAGTGGCTTTCGAGCTGACGACCTACATGGGTCAACCGCGTTGCATGCCAACCGGCGGAGGGAAGAAAGGATCGAGAACCCGACTTGGAGTCAAACCAATGACGCTATCCACCGCGTAGCGAAAATTATGATCTGATCTGCCGCATGCCGAGACAACGCGGTAGCTCACATAGTAGATGTGGTCGGCGAACACTCAGTGTGTCTCCGATCACGTATGGGTCGAAGGCTGCTCTTGTGAAGGGTTTCGGATGACGGCCCATCACGACGCCAACCACGCGCACTGGGGCCGTCGTCCGAAAGTCTCCAGGGAAGGAACCCGCGAGAGGTACGGTGTGACCGTGCCGCAAGCGCTATGGGGATTTCGGTGCCGGGCTGGTGTGTGGTGAGGCCAGTTGTGATGCTGGCAATGCCGTCGGCAGCTGCTTACTGGGCCGGATGGGCATCAGGGCTGGCCCGTCATGCTTGCCAGCACCTCAGAATGCAGCTTCCGACGGTCACTTGCGATGGCAGTGCGCAGCTCTCTGGCGCCGGAGGATGGACCAGCATCATGCACAATAGTCGTCTGGCGCTGCAGATTTGCCATCATGACGTATCGATCCTGATGACAGACGGTCTTGGTGAAGCCTGATGGCGCGGCGCCTGGCCTGGCTCGAAGGTCTCGACCTTGTGCATCGGGCCTCCGCAGCCGGGACAGGTCCTGATTGGCGCGACCTCCGCAGCAGCATCAGTGGCCGGCGGTTCGGGCGTTGCCAGCAGCTCGCGCGCTTTGGCGAGATTGCCAGCCTTGGCGCCGCTGGCCAGGAAGCCGTAGTGCCGGATGCGGTGGAAGCCTTTGGGCAGGACGTGGATCAGCAGGCGGCGGATGAACTCGCCGGCTGGCAGCGTCATGGTGGTGTAGCGAGCCTCACCCTCGACGCGGTAGTTCTTGACCTTGAAAGTCACGTGGCCGGCCTCGGCTTTGATCAGACGGCTGTTCGAGATCGCAACCCGGTGCGTGTAGCGCGAGAGATAGGCCAGCACCGCCTTGGGTCCGGCGAACGGACGCTTGGCGTAGACGAACCAGCGGGTCTTCCCGAGCGGCGCCAGGAATGCTGCGAACTGATCGGCATCAGTCAGATGCGTGTGCGAACCGAAGAAGGTGAGTTTGCCCTCGGCATGGGCCGCGCTCAGCTTCTCCATCATCAGCCTACGGAACAAACTGGAGAGCACGAACACCGGCAGGAAGAAGTTGGGCCGGCAAGCAATCCACGCCGATTGGCCGGTAGAGAACCCACCGCCCGGCACGATCATGTGCACATGGGGATGATGCGTCATAGCCGAGCCCCAGGTATGGAGCACGGCCGTGATGCCGATCCTGGCGCCGAGATGCTTGGGATCGGCAGCGATGGTGAGCAAAACCTCGGACGAGGCCTTGAACAAGAGATCGTAGATCACCGCCTTGTTCTGATAGGCGATGTCGCCGATGGTGGCCGGCAGCGTGAAGACGATGTGGAAGTAGGGCACCGGCAGCAGTTCGGCCTCGCGGTCCTCCATCCAGTCGCGCGCCGCCGCGCCCTGGCACTTGGGGCAATGTCGATGACGGCAACTGTTAAAGGCGATGGCGGTATGTCCGCAGGCGCCATTCTGGCAACGCATGACGTGTCCGCCGAGGGCCGCCGTGCGGCAGCTCTCGATGGCGCTCATCACCTTCAACTGGCCAAGGCTGAGATGGCCGCGGTT
>JANMVX010000386.1:0-10803 GCA_031393505.1 Hyphomicrobiaceae bacterium
GTCGCCAAATCGGGGTCCGCACGATTTGACGACTTGGCGATTTCACGACTTCACGTCTGTCTTTCTTACTTTAACACCCGCCCCGCCACCGCATCCAGCTTCGCCACCAGCGCCGGATCGCGCTTGTCCGGCGGCGTCATGATGGCAACCTCCAGCGCGCGGTCCGAACCGGCAGGGCAGGCTTCGTGCTCCCTGGGGAAATCGCGGGCGACGCGGGCGATCAGACGCTGGGCCTTGCTCGCATTCTCGTTCATGACCTTGATGACCGAGGCGACATCCACGTCCGCATGCTCGGAGTGCCAGCAATCGTAATCGGTCACCATCGAGATGGTCGCGTAGCAGATCTCGGCTTCGCGGGCGAGTTTGGCCTCGGGCATGTTGGTCATGCCGATCACCGAGCAGCCCCAGGAGCGGTAGAGGTTACTCTCGGCGCGGGTGGAGAACTGCGGGCCCTCCATCACCATGTAGATGCCGCCGTTGGTGTGCAGTATATCTTCCGTGCGGGCGGCGGCGGCGATGCGCGCGACCAGGCCAGGGCTCACCGGATCGGCCATGGAGACGTGGGCCACGCAGCCCTTGCCGAAGAAACTCTTGGGGCGCGCAAAGGTGCGGTCGATGAACTGGTCGACCAGCACGAAGTGGCCGGGGGCGAGTTCCTCTTTCAGGGATCCACAGGCCGACACCGAAATCAGATCGGTGACGCCAGCGCGTTTCAGGATATCGATGTTGGCGCGGTAGTTGATGTCCGACGGCGGGACGCGGTGCCCCTTGCCGTGGCGCGGCAGGAAGACGATCGACGTGTCGCCGATGCTGCCAAATTTGAGGTCATCGGACGGTTCGCCCCAGGGCGAGGCGACGTGCTCGGTGCGGGCGTTCTGCAGGCCGGGCAGATCGTAAAGTCCGCTGCCGCCGATGATGCCCAGAATTGCCTTGCTCATGTCCTGCCCTCGCTGGTGGTGCCGATGAGGGTTCTTATCGTGAAGTGGGGGGAATTTGTAGGGGCCAAGTCTCGCCCCTACGCAACGGCCCCGCCAAAAAAAGATATGGCCGGCGCAATGGCCGGCCAATATCCCCCAACGCCCCTTCGGAAACCTATTTCCGCTAATGCAAGCGCTTCCAGATCTGGCGCTTAGCCAGATAGAGAAGGCCTGCCAGTATCAGCAGATAAATCATCATGCGCAAGCCCAGATCCTTGCGCTCGTCGAGCTTTGGATCGGCCGTCCACATCAGGAAGGCAGAAATGTCACGCGCGTACTGGTCGACCGTCGCTGGCGTGCCGTCGGTGTACTGGACCTGGCCGTCCGAGGCGAGCGGCGGCGGCATGGCGACCTGGTGGCCGGGGAAGGTGCTGTTGTAATAGAGCCCATCGCCCATCTTCACGCATTCGTCCTTGGCCGGCTTGCCATCGGCCCCAAGGCCTTCGCCCTTGTTGACCGAGGCGCAGCGCGGTGACTCCTTGGTGGCCTGCGCCTCCGGGACCATAGTCAGGCGGCCTTCGCCATCGGCCGCATAGGCCGGCGCCTTGTCATGATAGCTGGTCAGCAGGGCATGGATGTAATCGACGCCGTTCTCCTGGCGGCCGGCGGCGATTTCCTTCAGCCACTTAATCGGCAGGTCGTAGAACGCAACCTCGGCGTGGATTTCGCGCGCCTTGGACATCAGTGACAAGTCTGGCGGCAGCGCCCCGTTGTTGGCGGCGCGCGCGGCTTTCTCGTTGGCGAACGGTCCAAGGAAGGCGTCCGCCAGCACGGCTGGCCGCTTGGCCGGCTTGCCGTCTTCGTCGAGCGCATCTTCGAACACGACGTCCGAAATCAGCGTCTTGACCTGGCCCTCGGTAAAGCTGGGACCGCCCGGCTCGGCGAGGTTGCGGTATCTGACCAAACGGAGCGAGTGGCAGCCTGAGCAGACTTCCTTGTAGACTTTATAGCCGCGCTGCAGCTGGGCCTGATCGAAGTGGCCCAGCGGTCCCGCAAAACTCCAGCGCTCGCGGGTGGCGCCGTGTTCCGCCATCTCTTGAGCGAGCACCGCGGAAGGCAACAGCAAGGTCGCGCAGGCAGCGGCCGCACGCGCCCAGGCGGGCAAAGTCTTCTTGGCGCCAAACATGATGGGTGTCGTTCCTTTGAAGATCATGGCTGGCCCCTAGCGCTTTTCAGCCGATGCATGCGCCCCGGCGGGCACACCGCCAGCGCCCGATTTGCCGAGCACCGCTTCGGTGATCGAATTGGGCATCGGACGCGGCACTTCGAACAGGCCGATCAGCGGCATCAGGAGGAGGAAGTAGGCGAAGTAGTAGATGGTGAAAATGCGCGACCAGATGACGTACCAGCCCTCCGGCGGCTTGGCGCCCAAGTAGGCAAGGCCAATGAACGAGATCACGAACAGCCAGAACGCCCATTTGAACGTTGGGCGGTACTTGGCCGAACGCACGCGCGAGGTATCCAGCCAGGGCGCCAGGAACCACAGCCCGATGGCGCCCGCCATGGCCAACACGCCGAACAGTTTGCTCGGGATGGCGCGCAAAATGGCGTAAAACGGCAAGAGGTACCACTCCGGCACGATGTGCTCGGGCGTCTTCAGCGCGTTGGCCTGATTATAATTCTCGACGTCGCCGAGATAGCTGGGCGCGTAAAACACCATCCAGGCGAAGATCAGCACGAACACCGAGAGGGCGAAGCCGTCCTTGATCGTCATATAAGGATGGAACGGAACAGTGTCCGAGTCCTTCTTGACGGTCAGGCCGGTAGGGTTGTTGTTGCCCACCACATGCAATGCCCAGATGTGCAGTACGACCAGGCCGGCAATGGCGAACGGCAACAGATAGTGCAGCGAGAACAACCGGTTCAGCGTCGAATTGCCCACCGACGGCCCGCCGCGGATCAGCGTCACGAGCCAATCGCCCAGGCCCTTGATGATGCCATCCAGCGCGCCGAACAGGTTCGTGATGACGGTCACGCCCCAAAAGCTCATCTGCCCCCAGACCAGCGCGTAGCCCATGAAGGCGGTCGCGGTCATGAGCAGGAAGATCAGCATGCCGAGCACCCACAGCACTTCGCGCGGGTTCTTGTAGGAGCCAAAGTAGAGGCCGCGGAACATATGGATGTAGACGGCGGCAAAGAACATCGAGGCGCCAACCGCGTGGATCGACTGGATCAGCCAGCCCCAGTTCACGTCGCGCCGGATGTGCTCGATGGAATCGAAGGCCATCGCCACGTTCGGCACGTAGTTCATGGCCAGCACAATGCCGGTGACGATCTGGGTCAACAGGCAAAACGTGAGAATGCCGCCAAAGGTCCAGAAATACGTCAGATTGCGCGGCGTCGGGAAGGTGAGAAAGTCCGAGCCAACGCGGATGATCGGCAAGCGCTCGTCCATCCAGCGCTCAAAGCCGGAATTCGGCTGATAATTTGATTCGTGTGCCATGGCCGGTGTGGGTCCTGTCAGCCGATCTTGATTTTGGTGTCCGTGAGGAACGCGTAGGGCGGCACCTGCAGATTGAGCGGGGCCGGCCCTTTGCGGATGCGTCCCGAGGTGTCGTACTGCGAGCCGTGGCAGGGGCAGAACCAGCCGCCGTACTCGCCCCGAACGTCGCCGGGCGACTGGCCCTTGGGAATGCAGCCCAAATGCGTACAAACGCCCACCAGCACCAGCCAATTGGCTTTGCCCGCCTTGACGCGGTTCTCGTCCTTGGCGTCGGCATCGTCGGGCAGCGCCAGGTTTTGCGCCGTGGTGTCCTTCAGCTGGTCGACCGGGGTCGCCTGCGCTTTCTTGATTTCGTCTTCGGTGCGGTTCCGGATGAACACGGCTTTGCCCTGCCAAAGCACGGTCACAGCCTGGCCGGGTTTGATCGGCGCCAAGTCCACCTCAATGGTCGACAGCGCGCGCGTGTTCGCGTCCGGGTTCATCTGGTCGATCATCGGCCAAAGCGCGGCCGCGCCTCCCACCAGCGCCCAGCTGCCGGCCATGATGGTGAGGAAGTCGCGGCGCGAATGTTCGCCGTCACCGTGCGCCGCCGCATCGCCGTGCGCGCCAGACGTTCCGGTCATTGCCGCCGTCTGTGTTTGATTCGCCAAGACTGGCCTCCTAACTTCATCTTCGCCAAGCGGGCTTCCGCCCCCTTTAACTGGTAACTGGGCGCTGCCGGACGCATCCCGGCGCAAACCGTTGACGCGGCGCAATATGTCAATGTTGAACGCTGGACGCACGCGTATCGGAACCGATTGCAGCGCGACCTTTTGACCCCCGGTGGACAACGGGTGGGGGATCGGGCCATGCACTGTCGTCGGCTTGTGGTGACACGCGGCGGCGCGAATGAGAATGCGGCGGGATGACCTGATTGGGGACATGATGGTCATGGTCGGCTCGACTTTCTTATGACGCGGTCAGGGCTGAGGTCCGCCGACGATGACCATGTCCCCGGAGCCTTCGCCATGCGCATAGCCCTCTATCAGCCCGATATCCCGCAGAACACCGGCACGATCCTGCGTCTGGCCGCCTGCCTCGGCGTCGCGGTCGACCTCATCGAGCCGGCGGGGTTCGATGCCTCGGACCGCAATTTGCGGCGCGCGGGGTTGGATTATCTGGAGCATGTGCAACTGGTGCGCTGGCGGTCCTGGGAGGTGTTTCTGGCCGAGCGCCCGCCGGGCCGGCTGGTGCTGCTGACGACGGCGGCGGAGGGGAGCTATCTGGAGTTCGCGTTCCGGGTGGATGATGTGCTGCTGCTAGGCCGCGAAAGCGCTGGCGCGCCGGAGCACGTGCACGCGCGCGCCGACGCGAGGGTCCGGATCCCGATGCGGCGGGATTTGCGCTCGCTCAACATCGCGGTCGCGACGGCGATGGTGCTGGGCGAGGGGCTGCGGCAGGTGGGCGGGTTTGGGGTGTCGGTTTGACGGGTGTCGGTTTGTCGTGCATCGTACGACAGCCAAACGCGAGATCACGCAATGTCGACAATTACAGTGCGATTGGACGACGACACCGATGGACGCCTGAAGCGACGGCTGGCCCGCAGTGGCCAGACGCTGTCGGAGTTCGTGCGTTTCGCTGTCGTGAAGCAGCTCGATGACGAACCGGCCAGCGAAGACGCCTACGACGCTTGGCTGCGGCTGAGCAAGGATCTCGTATCGAGCGGCGAGACCGATCTATCGACAACCTACAAGGCGCGAATCAAGGAAAAGCTTCGTGCCAAGCATCGCAGTTGATTCCGGGCCAATGATCGCAATGTTCGACCCCGCTGACCGCTACCATAAGCAGGCCTCGGAGTTTGTGCTGCGCACCCGGAAGGCGCAACTGATCACGACGTCGGTGGTCGTCGGTGAAGTCGCGGCGATGCTGTGTGATATTCAGCCGAACCTGTTCCGGTTCCTGGAATGGGCGCGGATCACTCTGCAAGTGGATGACCGTCTCAAAGAAGATATGTCCCGCATCATCGAGATTATGCAGAAGTACCGCGATCTGCCGGCCGATCTTGGCGATCTGTCGTTGATTGCGCTGTGCGAGCGGCGGGAGATCGCGACCGTCGCGTCGGTCGACAAGGACTTCGGGGTCTATCGGCTGCCGAAGGGGCGGAAGTTCGAGAATGTGTTTTTCGATAGAAACAGAGCGTAGGGTAGAGCAGGCCACTGGCCGCATAGCGCCGCCAGAGTGAGCGTCGTCCGCTGCGACGCGATACGGTCAAACGGGGATGTTGCTCCTTGGTGACTTTGTTTTGAGGGTCTCCAAAATGCAATCCGCTCGCATCTGGTTTCGACAAAGCAATCAAGAGGTCTCGATCTTTTCGCTTGAGGCGTTCTTGCGAGAAGCGTTACATTGCGATGTCGAACTGGTGGAGTGGCGACTGGGGTCGTTTGTGGTTCCACAAGTTCAAGTGCTGAAACCTCGAAGATTTCTGCTTCAGATTGCCAACGATGCGACCTACGTGCTAGAAGAGGCGCAAGAATTTGCTGAAAGAAGTGCACCCAGCCTGCTTGAAGAACAGGTAACATTTTGTAGAGCTTGCGACTCACGACTTGAGATTGGCTTGAACGATCCGCCACCTGTTTTAGTACCAAATCTGGGAATGACGGCATTTTCTGGTTTTACCAATATCGATCCGGCTGAGCCTGAGATTCAAACAATTTTGAAGGCAATTACTCGGCGGGTTCGAGGAGTCTTCGAAGATAACGTGAATGGAAACGTCTGGTTTCCAGATTGATTGTGGGCTGCGGGTTAAAGCACAGCCATGTTACCCCTACCTCGTCTCCCCCTTCACCGCCACCGCCGAGATGATCACAATCGCCTGCGCGTGGGGGAAATCGTCCGTGATCGTCAGGTCAATCTTCGCTTCGTACCCCTCCGGCGTCATGTTCAGCAGGTGCTCCGCCGCCCCGCCCGTCAGCTGCAGCGTCGGCCTCCCGCTGGCCAAGTTCACCACGCCCATGTCGCGCCAGTACACGCCCTGTGACAGCCCCGTCCCCAGCGCCTTGGAGCAGGCCTCCTTGGCCGCGAAGCGCTTGGCGTAGGAGGCGGCGCGGTTGGCGCGGGCGTCGGATTTGGCGCGCTCGACATCGGTGAAGATGCGGGTAAGGAAGCGCTCGCCGTAGCGCTCGATGGCCGCCTCGATGCGGCGGATGTCAATCAGGTCGTTGCCCAGGCCCAGGATCATGGCGAGGCGCCTGCCACGCGGGCGGACCTCCCCTTCTCCCTTTGGGAGAAGGTGGCGCGTTTCAGCGCCGGATGAGGGGATTGGAGGTGCGGGTGTTGCACGACGGCGCCGCAAACGCCGGCTACACTCCCCTCATCCGCCCTTCGGGCACCTTCTCCCACTGGGAGAAGGCGATGGAGCCGCACCGCCCGAGTGAGTTTCCTAGAGCGGAGCCTCTGCTCCGTTGCCCCTCGATCAATTCTTCGCAACACCCGTCCCTCCCTCGACCCTCGCCACCACATCGGCATCGAACACACGGTCCACGGCGTTCACCACCGGCTTGGACTTCAGTCCCGCCATGATCTTGTTCAGGTGCACGAGATCCCAGATCTCCAGCCCGATCCGCATGGTGGTGAAATCGGGCGCGCGCCGCATCATGCGCAGCGTGTCGATGTTGCCGTCAGCGTCGCCGATGACCTGGGCGACCTGGGCCAGGATGCCCGGTTCGTTCAGCACCGACACATCGATGGTGGCGGGGAAGCGCTCGTCGCTGTCCTCAGGAATGTCCCAGGTCACGTCCATCCAGACGTTGTTGCGGTCGTCAAAGCGCTGCAGCTTGGGCGAATGGATCTGGTAGATCTTGATGCCCTCGCCCGGTGTCATGATGCCAACGATACGGTCGCCCGGCACCGCGCCTGCATCGCCGAAGCTGACGGGGAGGTCGCCCTTCAATCCTCGAATTTTCAGCGCCTGCGACGTGGCGTCCGACCCGCCGTCTGCGGCAACTTCGGCGCCGCCGCTGCCCGGCCAGCGGAACTTCATGCCGATGGTCTTGGCGATGTTGAACCAGCCCTCGTCGTTGCGCGTCTCCAGCCGGTTGCGGCGCACCCGGGCGGGCGGCGGCGCGGGACGCGTGGCGGCCTCCGGGATCAGCGCGCCAACCACCGTGTGCGTTGCAACTTCGCCCCGGCCGACGGCTGCGGCCAGTTCATCCACGGATTTCTGGCTGAAGCGACCGATGTTGCGCGCGACGATGTCGTCGGAATACTCGCGATTGTATTTGGCAAACGCCGTCCCCAGCATCTGTCGCCCGAGCGTGCCCCATTGCTTGCGCTGGGCGTCGCGGGTGGCGCGGCGGATGGCCGAGCGCGCTTTTCCCGTGCGCGCAATTTGCTCCCAGGCGGCCGGCGGATTTTTCGCGGTCGAAGTTTCGATGGTCACCTCGTCGCCGTTGCGCAGCTCCGTCACCAGCGGCACATGGATGCCGTTGATGCGGCAGCCGACCGTGCCGTTGCCGACGTCGGTATGCACGGCATAGGCGAAGTCAATCGGCGTCGCCCCGCGCGGCAGAGCGATCAGCCGGCCTTTGGGCGTGAAGCAAAACACTTGGTCCTGGAACAGTTCGAGCTTGGTGTGCTCCAAAAACTCTTCCGCGTTGTCGCCTTCCAGCAGAGTATCAACCAATCGCCGCAGCCAATGATAAGCGTTGCCCTCGGGCACTGGCGCGCCTTCGATCTGGCGAAAGCCGTTGATGCGATCCTTGTAGAGAACATGGGCCGCGACCCCGTGCTCGGCGATGTCATGCATCTTGGCGGTGCGGATCTGCAACTCGACGCGGCGGTGGCGCAGGCCGATCAGCGTCGTGTGCAGCGACTGATAGCCATTCGGCTTCGGGTTCGAGATGTAGTCCTTGAAGCGCCCTGGCACCAGATGCCAGCTGGTATGCACCACGCCGATGACGCGGTAGCAATCCTCAGGTTCATCCACCAGAACGCGAAAACCGTAAATGTCCGACAGCTGCTCCAGAGAGATCTGTTTCCGCTCCATTTTGGACCAGATGGAATAGGGTTTTTTCTCGCGGCCTGACACGTCCGCCTTGATGCCCCGGCTCGCCAGTTTCTCACGCAGTGTCTTGGTGATCTCTTCCACCAAGCCCTTGTTGACCTCGCGCAATTCGGCGAGCTTTTTCTCCACCATCGCAAACGCTTCCGGCTGCATCCAACGGAAGGCCAACTCCTCCAACTCGTCGCGCAGCCACTGCATGCCCATGCGGCCGGCAAGGGGAGCGTAGATCTCGACGGTCTCTTCCGAGATGCGCATGCGCTTTTCGGGCTTCATGTGCTCGAGGGTGCGCATGTTGTGCAAGCGGTCGGCGAGCTTGACCAACAACACGCGAACGTCGCTGGAAATCGCCAGCAGCAGTTTGCGGAAATTCTCCGCCTGCTCGGCCTGCTTGGTGACCAGATCGAGCTTTTTGATCTTGGTCAGGCCCTCGACCAGCGCGCCGATCTCCTTGCCGAACTGCTTGTCGATCTCCTCGCGCGTCACCTCGGTGTCTTCGATGGTGTCGTGCAGCAGCGCCGTCGCGATGGTGGCGTCGTCGAGCTTCAGCTCGGTCAGAATGGCCGCGACTTCGAGGGGGTGTGAGAAATACGGATCGCCCGAGGCGCGCTGCTGGTTCTTGTGCGCCTTCATGGCGTACACATAGGCGCGGTTCAGCAACGCCTCGTCCGCCTTGGGATCGTAGGCGAGCACCCGCTCAACCAGCTCGTATTGTCGCATCATGGGCGGCGCGGACTTTCAAAGGCCAAATCAAGGCTTTGAATGTTAGCGCGCAGTTTTGGGAAGGGGTAGCGGAATGAGGGATGAGGGATGAGGGAAGATACGGAGTTGCCTTACTCATCCCTGTTCCCTCATCCCTCTATTCTTACCGCTGCCTTGCCGTGCTCGCGCTGGCCTCGATCGGGATCATGCTCTCCAGCCCGCGCAAAACCTCTTCTTCCGTCATCTGCACGCGATCAACTTCGGTGTCGCGGCGGCGGTCGTCGCGGCCCAGCGTTGGTCCGCGATCATGGGCGGCTGGGATCATCGGCGTGTTCTCGCCTTCGGGTTCGTCCACCTCGACGAACTTCTGCAGCGAGTGGACCAGCGATTCCTTCATGTCTTCCGGTTCGATGGTCTCGTCCGCGATTTCGCGCAGGGCGACCACGGGGTTCTTGTCGTTCTCGCGCTCGATGGTGAGCGCCGATCCGCCGGCGATGGCGCGGGCGCGGTGGGCCGCCACCAGCACCAACTCGAAGCGGTTGGGGACCTTGTCAACACAGTCCTCGACGGTGACGCGCGCCATCCTTGGGACTCCTTGGGCATGGGTGGGAATTCGGGAGCAGGTGCGTTACCGGGTTTTGCGGCATTGCGCAAGATGGCAATTGTGGCGGGGGTATGGCGGCGCGGGAATCGTAGGGGCGAGACTTGTCTCGCCCGTCTCGACGCTTGCGCTGCTCGTTGAGTGTGCCCGCGCTTGAAGACGGGCGAGACACGCCCCTACATCCCTTTTTGCAACTTCACGAGGAGGTCCATCGCCCTGTCCCCGACGACTGGATGACGCCACTTGGGCGCGATTTCAACCAACGGCTCCAGGACGAACGTTCGCTTGTGCAACTCGGGATGCGGCAGCACCAGATGGGCCGGATGCTCGGGATCGTGCGGAGCCTCCCAGCCCAGCACCATGCCGTCGTAGTCGAGAATGTCGATATCGAGCGGGCGCGGTCCCCAGCGCGGGCCGGGGCGGCGACCGGCCTCAAACTCCAGCAGTTTCAACAATACCAGCAACGCGCCAGGGGCCAGCAGTGTTTGGCACGCCGCCACCGCATTGGCATAGTGCGCCTGCCCTGGCGGCCCCATCGGCTTGGTCACGATGAGCCGCGACACCAGCGTGACCACCACGCCGCGCCCGTCCAGCTCCGCCAAAGCCCGCTCGATGGCCTCGGCCGGCTCGCCCCAGGGGCCCGCCTGGTTGGCGCCGAACGCCAGCAGCACTTTTCTGTCGTCAACCATGCGTCAACCCTTTGCAGGCGTTCCGGTTTCGCCTACACATCGCCTGTTTCAGGATCGCAACCGTTGCTTTTTCCGCATTCCCGGACCAACGGCTCATTGCACAAACGAAGGTGAAGTTCATGCATTTCTATCCGAACGAGCGCGTTGCGCTGTTCATCGATGGCGCCAATCTCTACGCCACCGCCAAGGCGCTCAATTTCGACATCGACTACAAACGCTTGCTGGTGGTGTTTCGCGGCAAATGCCAGCTGGTGCGCGCGCTCTACTATACCGCGCTGGCCGAGCATGACGAGTACTCCTCGATCCGCCCGTTGATCGATTGGCTGGACTACAACGGCTACACCATGGTGACC
>JANMVX010000028.1:0-3490 GCA_031393505.1 Hyphomicrobiaceae bacterium
AAGCCATCGCCTCGGAAAACTTCGCCGCCGCCATGGCCGCCATCGCCAAGCTGCGTGCGCCGGTGGACGCCTTCTTCGAAAAGGTCACCGTCAACGCCGACGACGCGGGCCTGCGCCTCAACCGCCTCAACCTGCTGGCCCAGATCCGCGCCGCCACCCGCGCCGTGGCCGATTTCGGCAAGATCGAAGGGTAGCGGGCTGCTCGCGGTCGGTGAGGGGCAGCCGCTTACTCGGACCCTGGCGCCACCAGGACGGAGCAAGCGGCTGCCCCTCATCTGTCGCCGATTCCTCGCGCTTTGCGCTGGGGCGACATCTTCTCCCCCTGAAGTAGGGGGAGAAGAGTACACGCCCCCGCCCCAAAAAAGCCGCTTGTTCTGTTAGACCGGTTCCTCGACAATGGCGGCTGTCACGACGGGGCGAGGGTTTGAACCATGAGAACATCGCTGCTTGTGCTTTGCGCGCTGGTTGGCGCCGCGCTGCCGGCGGCCGCCTACAACGGCCGCGAGGGGTGGTTCAAGACCCATCCGCCGGCCGTCGTGGTGACGACGAAGCTCGTGGCCGTCAAGCCCGAGCCGATCCCGGCCAAGGCGCAGTTCGGGTTTGTGCTCACGCCGTCGACAACCCAGGCGCCCGCCCCTGTCGGCTCCTACGCGCGCGGCTGCCTGGCCGGCGCTACCGCCCTGCCGCCCACTGGGCCGGCCTGGCAGATCATGCGCCCTTCGCGCAACCGCAACTGGGGGCATCCCGAGTTGGTCAACTATATCACGCACTTTGCCAACGACATGCGCAACCGTGAGCGCTGGTCTGGATTGCTGGTGGGGGACATGTCGCAGCCACGCGGCGGGCCGATGTTGACGGGCCACGCCAGCCATCAGACCGGCCTGGATGTCGATTTCTGGTTCAAGCCAATGCCAGCCAAAGAGTATACCGCGTCCGAGCGCGAGACCGTCGCGCCCGAATTCCTGGCGGAGAACGACGGCGCGACCGTGATCGCCGAGCATTGGAGCGAGGGCTGGGTGCGCCTGCTCCGACGCGCGGCGAGTTATCCAGAGGTGGCGCGCATTTTCGTGCACCCGACCATCAAGAAGGCGCTGTGCGAGGCGCCCCAGGCCGACCGGCGCTGGATGACCAAGGTGCGCGCCTACTACCTGCACAACGATCATTTCCACGTGCGGCTGCGCTGCCCGCCGGGCCTGAAATCCTGCATTCCGCAGGCCGATCCCAGCCCCGACGATGGCTGCGGCAAGGAACTCGATTATTGGATGAAGCGGGTCGCGCGTCCCGTTGCGCCGGTGGTGGCCAATGCCGGGCCGACCGATGTTCCCCCGCTGCCCAAGGAGCCGCCCAAGCCGCCGGTGGTGGTTGCGGTCGCGCCCAAGGCGCCGGCCAAGCATTACGTGACGCTCGCCGAGTTGCCGCCGGACTGCGGCAGCGTGCTTGCCGACGGGAAACCGCCGCTGCTGGCCAGGGTTGCGCCGGAGGCCGATGATATCCCGATGCCCGAGCCGAGCCCGGCGCGCACTGCGCTGGCGTCGCAGCACTAGCGAGGTCGCCGTAGGGCGCAATAGCTCTTACGTATTGCGCCGCAGGGAACAAATACGACCGATTTACCGTGAAACTGAGCACTGCGGCGCAATACGGCGCAAAGAAAGTGCGCCTATTGCGCCCTACGGCCCTCGACGGTCAGCGACCGCTGGTCGTCCGCAACGACGCCCGCGGCGGATGCCAGGGGGCGGGAGCGGCGGGCCCGCCGCCAGCCGTCTGTCCCGGACGCGCCTCAACGCCGGTCGCGAGCGAAAACAAGGCCCGTGCGCTGATCACGGCCAAAGCCACCGTGCTGAAGGCAATCACGTTCAGGCTCGGCCAGTCGAAGCGCACGCCGGCGTTCATGGCGTGAGTAATCAACCCGAACACTGTGGCGGCCGCGCCCACGAGTTGGGCCAGGGACATGAACCCCGCCAGGCGCAGGAAATTATTGACGCGCTCAGGATGATCGACCAGCGCGCGACGCATCAACGTGCCAAAGCAAAGGCAGAGCACCGAGGCCGCGAGCCCACCCAGGGCATAGCCCGTGGTGCTGCTCACCGACATCGGATGCAGCGCCAGCACAGCAAGACTCATCCAGAGCCAGTTGCAGCCCTGGAACCGCGCATTGACGGCCATCAGCTCCAACAGCTCGCCCGGCATGGTGATGCGCCGCTCATGCTCGCGCAGCACCATGATGCAGAAGTTGATGCTGATCAGCGCACAGATGAAGGCGTTGAAGGCGAGCTTCTTGGTGGCCGCCGTGACGATCAAAAGCGCCAGCCCGACCCCGACCGTGACCAGCCAGATGACAATCGCCGCCATGTGAGCCCTCGCTCCTTGCCCGCAAAATCATACGAACAAAGAGAATGCTCACGAATGGTAAAAATTTCGGTACCAGGCGACAAAGCGGGCAATACCCTCTTCGATGGGCGTGTGCGGACGGAACCCCACGGCGCTCGCGAGGGCATCGACATTGGCGAAGGTGCGTTCGACGTCGCCCGGCTGCAGCGGCAGTAGGGTCTTGACGGCGGTGCGTCCCAGCGCCTTTTCCAGGCATTCGATGAAGTGCATCAACTCGACCGGCTGGTTGTTGCCGATGTTGTAGACCCGGGCCGGCGCGCTCGACGCATCGGGGCGCGGTTGACTGGCGTCGAAGGCGGGATCGGGCGCGGCCACATGATCGAGCGTGCGCACCACGCCCTCCACAATGTCGTCGACATAGGTGAAGTCGCGCGAGTGCCGCCCCTGGTTGAAAACGTCGATGGGCTCGCCGGCGAGAATCTTCTTCGTGAAGGCGAACAGCGACATGTCCGGCCGGCCCCACGGGCCATAGACCGTGAAGAAGCGCAGTCCCGTGACCGGCAGGCCATAGAGATGGGCATAGGCGTGCGCCATGCCCTCGTTGGCCTTCTTGGTCGCGGCGTAGAGACTGAGCGGGTGGTCGGCGCCATTGGCCTCGCTGAACGGCATCGCGGTGTTTGAGCCGTAAACCGACGAGGAGGACGCGTACACCAGATGCGCCACATGGTTGTGCCGGCAGCCCTCCAGGATGTTGCCGAAACCAACCAGATTGGCGTCGATATAGGCGGCGGGATTTTCGGCCGCGTAGCGCACGCCGGCCTGGGCCGCCAAGTTGATGACGCGCTCGGGCTTTTCGGCCGCAAACAGCGCCGCCATCGCCGCCCGGTCGGCGATATCGGCTTTGATGAAGCGAAAACCCGGCTTTCCCGTCAGCTGGGCCAGGCGCGCCTGTTTCAGCGTCACATCGTAATAGGCGTTCATGCTGTCGATGCCGACGACCTGGTCGCCGCGCTTGAGCAGCGCCAGGGCCGTGTGCATGCCGATGAAGCCGGCGACGCCCGTCAGGAGGATTTTCATGGGGTACGCTTTGATCTCAAATGGAAATGGCCGTAGGGGCGACCCGTGGGTCGCCCTCGTCCAGCATACCGTGCCGTGAGAGGGC
>JANMVX010000037.1:0-10572 GCA_031393505.1 Hyphomicrobiaceae bacterium
CGTGCAGCTGGTGACCTGATAGTTCACAATCTTCCTGCACCCATTTTTTGCCAACTCTTCGCACGATTAACCAGGAGAACTGCCATGGTGACCAACTTGCCACCCGGGGCGCCGGATTTTCTTGCTTCGGAGCCTGTGCCAGTCATCGGGCAGCCGGCTCCGTCGCCAGACGCCGCGGCGGACAGCCTTCCCAAGGCTGTCGTTGATAAGCTCATGGGTATTGCCGGCGTTGACGGCGTCTGGATCGAACGAGATGCCAGCGGGCAACGCGTGGTGGTGCTGCACTACACGCCTGGCGGCGCAAAGACGCATCTGCCAGGCACCGTCGAAGGCTTGCCGACACGCATTGTCGGCGGCGAACCGATTCGTGCACAGTGACCTGGCAACCCCCAGCCCTATCTGGGTTGGGGTGCCCAGCATGGCGCCTTGGCATGATGACAGCTTGGGGAGCCAGCCTGTTGCTCGAAGAATGACCGCTTGGGAGTGATCGCAAGCATAGGACTCAACGTGCATGCATCTTTGGCCAACCGCACAAAATATCGTGCGCTGCGGGCTTAGAGCGGCTAACAAAAGCCTGTCATCGCTAATCTCAAGCGCCAGCCCGGCGTCTGACCGAGCAACTACCAGGCGGGCGCAAGATCGTCCTAACGGTTAGCAGGATTGTCCTAACGCACCTGGCTTGGTATGCGCTAAGCTTGATTGCAGAGCGCAAACGGTGTGCCGAGGAGGCGAATAGCTGCCGTAGCGATTGTCCTTAACCTTGGAGGAGAAAGACATGTCATTTATCAATCCTAATCAGTTTCAACTCTCTGGAAATGGTCTTCATGTGGCCTATTCAATTGGCGGTATTGCCGGGCGATCAAATTTGAGTTATCAAGACAGTCTCCGGAGTAAAGACTTCAGCGGTGATCAGATCCGGACCGTACCATGCGATCTCGGCACAGTGGTCAGCGTTACGATTCAAGCGACAATTGATGCGGGTTCGACGACCTTCAGCGTACTGATTCCTCACATGAATCTTAATTCGGGCGAGATGGCCCAAATGCGTACTCAGGGCATCAGAACACTGCACCGGCTCTCGCTGGTGCCCCAGCTTAACCATGGGCAACTCGATCAATATACAGTGGTGCCCATGGTTGGGACCGCACAAAACGTCGTTTTCATTTAGTCAGTTTTCTATCAACGGGAGAATTTGGTGTCTGCCGCAACCGTGTTCCTGAGTCGTTGGATTCAATCCGGTCTTCGGCAGAAGCCGAGCATCACACTCGTTACCTGTCAGCCGCCCGACCAGAACTTACCTCCAGGGCGCTGGACGACCGGTATCGTCAATTACTCGGTCGGAATAAACGGAACGGTCACACGCAACGCCGCAGGCGAGCCCAAGGGCCTGAAATTTTCGTCGCTGTATTCGGTGTTCAGTGATCGCATCACCAATCCAGGCGCAACTCCCCCTGCCTACCAGCGGTTCAACGCCAACTCATCCGACAAAATGGAGGTGCATCTGGAACTAGATGGCGACGCGGTGCGGGCCGATGTCCACATCATCACTTGGGGGGGGGCACGTTGGTCGGTGCGCACGATCATGACCGACTCGGCCGGCCAATCAACTCATCTTCCCGGATGCGCCTCCCGCCGGACCTGTGCCGCTCCGGGCGATCATGGTGGTGTCGCTGCAGGCAACTGGGGAGTTCGGGTTTCTTTGAGGAAGAGCGAACGGGTGGTGTTGGGCGCGAGAAATACAGGGAGATCGAAATGACGTGACCTCAGAGACGATGCGAGCGACTATCGGGCGGGCGCAAAGTAGCAAGATGTTTTAACGAATGGCCGGATTGTCCTAACGCTGTTCACCGGGTGGGCACTAAGATTTGCATAAAAGCCGTGCCTGGGAATTGAGTGCTGATGAGTCCACCGCAGGCTTTCCCGGACAGTTTGTACCAGGCACCTGTACGCGATTTCACTTTTGTTTTCTTGCAATATCCCGTAGACGACTATGCCCAAACACACCGCCACCCTCTCTGCACCAACACCTCTCGCGCTTACGGGCGGCACAACCATTCAGGCAGAAGGTTTCGCGGGAGCGCTCGCCGTTACACAATGGACGCAGGCCTCGGGCCAGCGCTTCCGCTCGGCGAAGAGTCCGGCGGACGAGGATTCCAGCCCGCAGTTTCGCGCCGCGCTGGAGGAACTTGGAATATACGAGCAGGAGACCATTCACGTCGACGCGCCGCCGACTGCGCGGTTGCGAGGGGCAGGCGTCGGCGCGGTGCCACCCGATCGGGTACTGATTCGGCCAGCTCCACCCGCCGAACCGGGCGCTGCGCAGGTGATTCTTTATCAGGATGAATCTGGCGGCCTGAGCTGGCACTTCGCCGATGGTGCGCCGGCACCGGGCGCGCGGCTACGCGGCACTGCGGGTGGTGCGACCTTCACGATCCTCACGCGGACTGACGCCGCTCAGAGGACTTTGCGCGCGAACCGCATCGGACCGCGAATGCGTGGACCAATCACGAAATGGGGCCGCAAGATATTCAAAGTGCTCGTTCTGCCTGCGCTCGATCTGCTCGCGGGTCCGGTTGTCGAGGCAATTGTCGGCATGATCGAGCGCAAGCACCGCCAGGAGCTGATCCGCCGGCTGGCACCCGAGAATTATCGGACGCAGGTGCGCACGCCTTTCACCGACTGGTCGGCGCTTGCTGGTCGGCGCTCGCTGCTCGTCGTGCATGGGATTTTCAGCACGACGGAGGGTGTGCTCTCGCAGCTTCCCGAGTCAGCAGTGCACGAACTTGCGGCGCACTACGACGGCCGCATGATCGCCTTTGACCAATTGACTGTTTCGCGCGGCCCTGAGGAAAATGCACGCTTCTTTCTTGAAACGCTACAGCGCGAGGCACCAGGGCAGAAGTTTGAGTTCGACATCCTCTGCCATAGCCGCGGCGGTATCGTCGCCCGCACGCTCGCGGAGCGCGGGGCGTTGCTGGTGCCCGGCGTGGCGTGCGACTTTCGCAAGGTCTTTTTCGTAGCCACGCCGAACAATGGCTCCGTGCTTGGCGACCCGACGCACATGGTGGACATGATCGATGTCTTCACGAATCTGCTCACTGCTTTTCCCGACGGGCCGGTAATGTATTCCATCGAAGTGATACTCGCCATCGTGAAGCTGATCGCGTTCAGCGCGGAGCGGCGTCTGCCCGGGCTCGCGGCGATGGGTACTGACGATTACATCGCGCGAGTTCTCAATCGGGCGACGGCGCGGTCACCTGCTGAATATGCGGCGGCGGCTTCAGAATACGAGCCGGATCCCGCCGCGTCCAATGGTTTCCTCGCGGGCCGGTTCGGCGATGCCGTGATCGACCGTATTTTTAAAAACCAGAACGGCGCTGTGGCAAACGATCTTGTGGTCCCTACTGATGGAGTTTGCTGCGCGAATGGACACCCGTCTTTTCCGATCACCCAGACAACTCTATTTGGTAAAGGTGATCACGTCTGGCACACCGGCTTTTTTTCCCAGCCGCGCATGTGGGAGAGCATCCGGCGCCACTTTGAAATACCGGGCGCGCCATTGAAGATCCATGCACGGAAAGAAATGCTTTTCGATAACTTCATTCCCGACAGGGCTTCCGAGGGAAGCCTGACGCGGTCAAATTCGCCAATCCCTTCATTCGAGACGACACCGGTCGACCCGCCCGGTACTTCCGCTCGCCGGCCGCGCTTCCGCGGCGGTAGCGGTGCTCCTCCAGGAGTGGGCAGCGAAGCACCAGCGATCGTGCCGCCAGCGCCACAGCCAGGACCGGCAGCGGCCGCCCCGACCGAGTTGCGGCGCGATCCGCACATTAATTTTCACGAGATGGTCAAGGAGGGGGAAATGAATCCGCTGCGCGTCTCGCTGCGGGATTTCACGGACAAAACCGGCGCCGGGTCGATCGCGGCGCTGCTCGAACCCGGAGCAGTGGAGGTGCGCGTGGATGTGACGCTGCGCGCCCCTGGCTTCACTTTTACCGCACCTGGTTCCACTCAATTCACTCTCAAGCCGGTGCGCGACCCGGCGCTGGAAGAAGTAGTTTTCGATGTGACTGCCCAATCCCCTGGTTCCGTGCCGCGCTCGCGCGAGTTGCTCGCGGAATTCTGGCAGGGCAACACCCCCCTCGGTTCGGTCTGCCATCACACCATGGTGGTGCCTAAAAATTGGACTGCTTCTTATGACAGTGATGGCCGCGAGACGGTCGTCGGCTTTAGCATTCGCGCGCCGCGGGAGCCGTGTGATCTCCGTATCACTGTGCAAGGCGACGATGAGGACGGGTTGCCCCCTTTTCGAATGACCCTGAGTTCGATCCTGCCAGGCGCGGAGTTCAGCGACCTCTTCGTGGGCAAGCTCAAGCTCGACAACCCCGGCCAGTCGCTTGCCGATTACCTCGCACAGATCTACACCGCGCAGTTCAACCAGTTCCCCGCCGCCAGCCTCGACGACGCAGCATTCACCGTCGCGTACGCTGAATGGGGGCGGCAGTTCAATGCGACGCTCGACGGCCTTGGGCGCACTTTGTGGAAATGGCTGCCGGAGCGTTTTCGCGAAAAATATCTCGGCTTCCATCGGGACGGGGTGCAGGTGCGGTCAATTTTGATCAATTCCGACGAAATGATCCTTCCGTGGGAGCTGATCATCCCGCACGGCACGGAGGGCGGCGAGGCCTTTGAGTTGCCGCCGCTAGGGCGCAGCCACATCATCGGCCGCTGGAAACCGGGTGCGACCGCCAAGCCGCAGCCGCAGCGCTTTCGCGTCCGCCGTTTCTGCGTGATCAACCCGCCATATCCGCCGCCGAACGACCTGCCATCGACGGTTCGCGAGGTGGACGAGCTGAAAAAGCTCTTTCCCAAAATCTCCGTTATCGCTCCGGCCGATTTCGCCACGGTGCAGCGGGAAGTGCTGACACGCGACGATGTTCAACTCTTCCACTTCAGCGGCCACGGCGACTTCCAGGGCGCCAACGCTGATCTCTCGACTCTGCACCTGCTCAACAATGGTCAACTCAATGCGGTGACATTAACTGGGGCACGCTTTCTTGGCACCTCCAGCCCGATCATCTATCTCAACGCGTGCCACGCAGGCGCGGCGGGAAGTGTGGTTGGGCGTGCTGGCGGTTTCGGCGCCAATCTCCTTAACAGCGGCAGCGGCGGCGTGATCGCGCCGTACTGGCCGGTGGATGACGAGCGCGCGGCGGACTTCGCGCTGGAGTTTTATGAAAAACTTCGTCTGGAGCGTTCCATCGGCGAAGCTCTGCAGGAGTTGCGCGAAGAGAATCCGCAGGACCTGACCTACCGCGCCTTTGCCTATCTCGGCGACCCCTGGACGCGCCTCGATTTCAGTGCGCTTGCCTGAGTCGACTGCGGGAGCCAGATCTACTTCGGCTTTTGCGTATGATCACGCGGCCCCACCGCGCGGGTCTGCGACAGCGTCGCTACCGGAAGCTGTTACGGCGGCAGCGAAAGGAGCGAAAGCTTGAGACGCTTCAACGCGCCAAAGTCAGCCTGTCGACCATCGCCTTGACCGCCGCCAGCTGCACCCCGCTTTTGACCTGAAAATTGAAGCCACTGTAGCCCCACCAATCCCAGCAACCATCGGGGTTGACCGGCAGCCACTGGCCGGGCGGTGTGGCGACGGCTTGCGGGTACAGCACGATGACGCCGTTGCTGTCGGCCCATTGGTTGTAGCCCACGGAGCTGTAGACGCCGCTACCGACCACCCTGGCGCCTTGCTTGCAGCCATGGAACACCACGTGCACGGCGCAGGCCGTGGCGTTCACGGTGCAGGACTGCGGTATATAGACAAAGCCGATGTCGTCCAGCCCGCTGGAGGCGGCGCCAAACTCGCGTTGGTCGAACGGCACCACGGTTCTCGACAGGCTGGGCACGGCCGGCTTCAGTGGGCCGTAGAAGTGCTGGAGAATCGCTTTGGGCTGGTCGTAGTTCCCGCCTTTCACCTGGCACTGGACGATATAAGGGGGGTCGTTGGCGTCACAGGCATTGCCGAAGCCTGGCGCGATGAAGGCGTGGCCGGCCGGCATCTTGCCCACATAGGCCAGGCGCGAACGAGTGACGCCCGCATCGGCAAAGAAGTCGCGCGTGGCCCTGACCACGGCAGGACTCACCTTGGTGTCCTTGCGGCCGCTGAACACATAGACTTTCATCCTGGCCAGGCCAGCCACCGGGTCGATCTGGCCCAGTGCGGCAAAGCCCTGGGCCGCCAGCAACGACCTAGCACCGACGGGCACACCCGACATGCAGGTCTGAATGCCACCGAAATTGACAAAGCTGCAGTTATACGGACCGCCCGCCACCACGCCAATGCCGACGACGCTGGACGAGAACGCCACCCCGTACTGGACCGCCATGAAGCCGCCCGAAGACAGGCCCGATACCGAGGTGCGCTCAGGCATCGCCCGCATGCCGGGCAGCGCGTCCGCAGCCATTGCAGGCGAGTTGCCGATAAACGCCAATGCAAGCGCAGCGATGCGGCGGTGTCCAAGGGCGGTCATGGGTTGGCTTTCGGTGGGCGGCAACGCAGAATACGGGGCAAAAGCAGGGCGCAAGCTTCGGCCAACACCTGCTGCGCTACCGGCTGGAGCGGGCTTGCGAAGGCCTCGCCCATCCAGGCGCACTGGCCAAGGAAGTCGCCTACGCCGTCGGCTTCAACGATCTCTCGTATTTCGCGTGGGCGTTCAAACGCCAACTCGGCCTGACTCCGAGTGAGTACCGGGCGGGCGCAAGATAGTCCTAGCGAATGACGGGATAGTCCTAACGGAGTTGGCTTGGTACGCGCTAAGCTTGGCACGCATGAGGGTGTGGACTTGCGGTTTCACATATGTGTCGTTGCAAGACTTGACTCCAGAGTTTCGTTTGACAAAAAAGCCTGCAAGTATTTTTTGATTATATTTTCTTTCCTGAGCCGGGGCCTTGATGTTCAGAAAGTCGTTCTTCGCAATGGTGAATTACGCCGCTGTCCCCATAGTCTGTAACTTTCTCAAAATACACATCGTTGTCTCTCTCGATTGCTTGTTCACGCAGAACTATGGACCACCTAGCGATGGCGCTTTCGAAAAGAACGCGTGGACCTGCTTCCCAATCTCTAACCCCAAAGGGACACCTCCAATGTTGTCCGCTGCGTTGCGCGGGATGCCATCAAAACGCCAATGAACGCCAAGATAAATCCGGCTAACAGAATTCTCCCAGACGCATTGAGCAAAACTAGTAAAATTTCGATTGATTCGCGCCCGAACGGACCCATCTGGATCGCCAGCGCGACCATCAAGTTCATCCGAAACAAAATCGAAGGTCTCACTGGCGATTGGCGCCCCAGGACCGCTTTCAACTGCGAGCACATCGGCGACCGTCATTGCTGCAACGCCTGGCGTCAATAACAAGCGGAGCGTCTGAAATAGTGCCGCGCCAAAAGTGGCATGCCCTGACGGATACGCCGGAAACGGTGGTGTCCGAGGGCGGGCGACTGCTAGATTGGTCTGCGGAGCGCCGAGCGGTGCCCAAAAGCAATCACCATCAGGTGCGTCCTCGGCGCGGATGCCTACGACAGGTCGCCAGAGATTCTGGTCATACTTATAAAACCACGCGTCAATACCGCCGTCAGCCATGGCGACATTTATTTGTGCAAACAGCTCCGCCGTTCGTGACACGCTGAGCGAAAGGTTCGATATAAGTTTGCGGGCAATCTGGTTGTAGAGGCGGGGCGGGACGCCGATCCCTTGAGCTCCGTCATAGCCCCAATACACACCTATTAGCGACTGCTCCGCAGTCCGGCTGCCGCGGGGCAAAGCGCCGAAGTCGCGGACTTCCTCATAGTCGGCTCGATATGCGTTGTCATTAAGAAAGTCCGCCGTTGGCTGATGAGCTTTCCCTGGAAAGTCGTCAAGTAGTACGCGCGGGCCAACAAAATGTGTGACTTGGCCCCAGTGTGCGCCCAGCAGTCCTTGACTAGGCGTATACGGATCGACGCGGTGCGTACCATATTGTGTTGGCGCGGCTGGCGGTGACGCTGCGTCGTGTCCGTCGGCAGCTCTTTCGGCAAGCACTGCATTGGCCACAGCAACACCAAAATTGAAACCCAGCGGGTTGACCGCTCCAAGTGAGTCATCGAAGTAGTCGTGATATTTGGGATACATAGCTTTCAAGGCCGTGATTGCAGCACCATCGATAGCATCTTCCAACTGGGTCCCCGGCGGCGCGGGAATGGTAGGCCGGTTCTTTTTCTTCAGATAAGCAGCACCCGGCTTATTTTTGAACGCAATTGCATCATGAATGGCTAAATGGACAATCGCCATTGCACGGGAAGTTGCAGTGGGGCCTGATTGCTGTCCATTGCCGTATCCTTGCGAGTGATCGCGGCGGGACGCTTCCAAAAGAACGGAATTCCAATAAAGAACAGGATTCATTCGATTGCTCCTAAATTAAGTTAAATTAAGCAACAGCTGTCGGGTCAAGTCTTCCAATAACACATACATCGGTTAACCGTACCCTCATGCGTGCCTAGCTTAGTGCGTATCAAGCCAGGCGCGTTAGGACAATCCTGCCATTCACTAGGACAATCTTGCGCCCGCCTGATACTCGCTCAGACAAACGCCGAGCCGGGGAGCTGGCGCTTGAACTGCAGATGACTTTGCTCGTGCAGATCGGCGTTGACAAATTCGTGCTTGCTGCTGCCGCTGACAAGCAAGAATCCATAGGGTCAGGTCTTGCAATGATGCATGTGCTTGATTGCATGACCTAGCCCCAAAGCCTTTCCGCCAACCGGGTCCGGGCCAGCACGGGCCATCCGCTTCCCGCCGCAAGGCAGCGAGGCCACGGCCGCCCCGCGTGGCCCTGGCAGGCATAGCAGAACGCATCCCGCCATCGTGCATGTGGCGACTCATTTCGACCGCAAGATCGCGCTGGAGGATGTTGCCGCCCTGTGCCGGCTCAGCCCAACCCAGTTCTGCCGCGTCTTCCGCCAGGAGCAGGGTGCAAGCTTCGGCCAGCATCTGCTGCGCTACCGGCTGGAAAGTGCGCGCGAACGGCTTGCCCATCCAGACGCTTTGGCCAAGGAAGTCGCCTATGCCGTCGGCTTCAACGATCTCTCGTATTTCACGTGGGCGTTCAAACGCCAGCTCGGCCTGACTCCGAGTGAGTACCGGGCGGGCGCAAGATTGTCTTAGTGCATGGTCGGATTGTCCTAACGCTTTGGACCTGAAAACGCTAAGATTTATTTTGGACAGCCAAATTCAATATCGGAGTTCATCATGAATGCCACCACGGTTAACAGCACGCAGCCGGCTTGGACAGGCCGCCGTCATTTTCTTCACCAGTTCGGCACTGTTGCGGCTGTGGCCAGCGCAGGCGCTTGGGCTGACCCGCTTGAGCTGGCTCGAACTCCGGCGCCAAACCACTTCACCCGCATGTTTCCGCAACTGCCGTCTTTCGCTGAAGTGCGGCCACAAGTGATCGCCGCACTGACGGACATTGGACGCCCAGGCGGCGTGATGGACGCGAACGACCTACTGTCAGCCGGTCCGAAGGAGTTGATCACCGACTTGAGCCTGAGTGCCAACAACCCCAATGCGACGCTGCCGAACGGCAACAGCGGAAGCACCTTTCTCGGCCAGTTTGTTGACCACGACATCACCTTTGACGCAAGTTCGCACCTTGCGGTGGCGACCTCGCCGAGCCAGGTGTCCAATGCACGCCTTCCTGCGCTCGATCTCGACTCAGTCTACGGCGGCGGGCCAGCGGCGAACCCGCTGCTTTACGACAGGAGCAACCGTGCCAAATTCAAGGTCGAGTCCGGCGGGGTCTTTGAAGACCTGCCACGCCTGCCCGACGGCAGTGCGCTGATTGCCGATCCACGCAATGACGAGCACGTCATGATCGCGGGCCTGCATGCGGCCTTCCTGCTGTTTCACAACCGCATGGTTGATCGGGTGCGCGCCAGCGGCGAGGTCGAACCCGACCGTGTTTTCCAGCGCGCCAGGCAACTCACCACATGGCACTACCAGTGGATCGTGCTGCATGAGTTGCTGCCGTCGTACATTGGCCAGGCAATGGTGGACGACATCCTGCGCCGGGGTCGGCGTTTTTACCGGCCGGGTGACGAAAATGCGGCGGCCATGCCCGTGGAGTTCCAGGGCGGCGCCTACCGCTTCGGCCATTCCCTGGTGCGGCCTTCGTATCGCGCTAACCTGAAGGGTGATCGTGGCGGGCCGTTTTTTGCCTTCCTCTTCGATCCTCGCGCCGAAGGCCAACTTGATCCCGAAGACCTTCGCGGTGGCGCCCGCTCCGCGCGCCGCTTCGTCGGCTGGCAGACTTTTTTCGACTTCGGCGACGGCGAGATCAAGCCGCGCAAGTTGATTGACACCCGGCTTTCCACGCCGCTTTTCAGGCTGCCCTTGTCGGCAATCGCGGCAGGCTCCGCGCCGACCTCGCTGCCACAGCGCAACCTGCTGCGCCACCTGACGTGGCAGTTGCCTTCGGGCCAGCGCATCGCCGAAGCCATCGGTGCGCCGGCGCTGCGCGCTGGCGATTTTTCCGAGCTTG
>JANMVX010000038.1:0-1880 GCA_031393505.1 Hyphomicrobiaceae bacterium
CCTGACGGGGTCAGTATCGCTGAAAGGCGCCAGGGTTTCCAGCGTCATGTAGCGGCGGCAGACGGCCCATTCGTCGTTCTGTTCGAGCATCAGCGCGCCGACGAGGCGGACGATGGCCGCTTCGTTGGGGAAAATCGCGACGACATTGGTACGCCGTTTGATCTCGCGGTTGAGCCGTTCGATCGGGTTGGTCGAATGGAGCTGCGGCCAGTGTTCCTTCGGCAACGCCATATAGCCGAGCACGTCGTGTTCGGCGCCGTCCATCAGCTCGGCGAGCTTCGGGAACCGGTCGCGCAGGCGGCCGGCGACGGCGCGCCATTCCTTGTGCGCTGCTTCCCGTGTTTCCTGCGTGAACGCCGTGCGGATGGCGGCGGCGACCATCGCGCGCTGCTTGACGCCGACATGGGCCATCGCGTTGCGCATGAAGTGCACGCGGCAGCGCTGCCAGGAGGCCGCGAACACCTTGGCGGCCGCGGCCTTCAGGCCGACATGCGCATCACTGATGATCAGCTTGACGCCGCGTAATCCGCGCGCCGTCAGGGAACGCAGGAAGGCGGTCCAGAACGGCTCGGCCTCGGACGGGCCGACCGCCAGTCCCAGCACCTCGCGGCGGCCGTCGGTGTTGACGCCGACAGCAATTATTACGGCGACGGAAATGATCCTGCCGCCCTGCCTGACCTTGATGTAGGTGGCGTCGATCCAGACGTACGGCCAACGGCCTTCGATGGGGCGCTCAAGGAACGTCCCGACACGCTCGTCGATCTCTTCGCATAGCCGCGAGACCTGGCTTTTCGAGATGCCGGTCATGCCCATCGCCTTGACCAGATCATCGACGGAACGGGTCGAGACGCCCTGAATATACGCCTCCTGAATAACGGCGATCAACGCTTTCTCGGACGTCCGCCGCGCCTCCAGGAACGACGGGAAATAGCTGCCTTTCCTGAGCTTCGGAATGGCCACCTGGACCGTGCCGACGCCGGTGTGCCAGGGCCGCTCGCGGTAGCCGTTGCGCTGGTTGGTGCGGTCGGCGGAGCGCTCGCCGTGCGCGGCGCCGGTCAGGCTCTCGACTTCGAGGTCCATCATCCGGTTGACGGTGAAGCCGATGATTTCCCTGAGGAGATCCGCGTCGGAGCCCTTCTCAAGCAGGTCTTTCAAGTGCAGTCTGTCGATGGTCATTGGGTCGTATCCTCAGGTTCGCGTGTGCAAACCCGAGCCAACAGCGATTCGGCCCATGACCGCCTTTCCCGGCTGTGGACAGCCAAAAATTTGAGCGGGGCGGCGTCGCCCTTCAGTCGCCCTGCGGGCTCCTTCCGGCCGACGCCGCCCCGCCTCCTACACCACGACCTGGGACGCGGCCTGTTCGAGTACGCAGTTCTCGTCACATCGCTGGAAAAACCAGTCGAGCCGGACCAGCACCTCGAAGCGATCACCAGCCGACCGTTGCTGCTGTCAGGTATCGGCGAACGTGTGCGTCATGCCCGGCAAACGACGTTGCGCGTCACCAGCTCTCATGGTCGCGCGGCTTGGGCCCGGCGTGTGCTTGGCGGTGTCGCCGAGTTCCTCTCGAAGCTGACTGGAAGTGCGGAGCAGTTGACCGTCGAGCAACGCTGGTCCCGAATCCTGTCTCATGCACTCCGAACCTGGCTGAAAGGCCGCCAACTGCACCCGCCAGCCCGTCTGATGGCGCCAGTCTGACACACCTGCAAGTTGAACAATCACCCGGAAAACCCGAGGCTCGGGAACCCAACTGTTTTTTCTAGGTTTATGTTTCAGGCGTGGTTACCGCCGACGAATGAAATGCCTACCGCAGCAGTATCCGGCCAGCCGCCGATCAGTTGCCGGCCATCAGAATTGGCCCGGGAAATGGCAGGCAACGACCT
>JANMVX010000060.1:0-14409 GCA_031393505.1 Hyphomicrobiaceae bacterium
GCGTCCGGCGCCTTGGTCCAGACCTGGCTGCGGCAGATCAGGCCGCCCAGGCCGCAGCCTTTCAGCACCACTTTCGAGCCGTCCGGGTTCGGCGTCATGGTGATTTCGTGCTCCTCGCCGTTGCGCGGATCGTAGCTCACCGCGTTCCAGGCCCCTTCGACGTTCGGCACGATGCTCCACAAACTCTGCAGGCCGATGATTGGACGGCGCTGCAGACTCTCGTCGGGATTATGGATGTCGCGCCGGGGCTTTCCCGTCTCGGGATTGATCGGGTCTTTCACCCATACGATTGCGCCGCAATGGGCCTTGCCGCCGTCCTTGCACGGAGCGATCTCCACGATGGCGCGCCCCTCCTGCGTCAGCCAGCGGCCGTCGAGGGCGCCGGCGGCCTGCGCCAGCGGGACCATCCCTACCAAGAACGCCAGCGCCAAACCGTAAGCCGTTTTAGGCATCGCGAAGAACTCCTGGACACATCGCGGCAAACCGTGAATGACAAATTGCGACGTCGCCATGGTAAAACGGCAATGGCAAGGCGTGCCGCGACGCCTTGGTTAATTTGCGGATTTCAGTTGCGGTGGAACGCCAAATTTGTGTTGCGTCGCGTTGCATCCTGTTGCGCCTATGATGCAGGTGCGTTGCGCAGAGTTCACTTCCGGAGCACGTGACATGACGTTCAAGGCCCTCATCGTAGTAAAATCGGCCGATGGAGCCATTTCCGCCGCCGTTAACCAAGTAGGCGACGATCGCCTCCCCGCCGACGGCAATGTCACGGTTACTATCGAGTACTCGACGCTCAATTATAAAGACGGACTCTGCATCACCGGCACCGGTGGTCTGGTCCGCACCTTCCCGCACGTCCCCGGCATCGATTTTGCCGGCACGGTCGAAACCTCCTCGGACCTGCGCTACCGGGCCGGCGACAAAGTCATCCTCACCGGCTGGCGCGTCGGCGAAGTCTGGTGGGGCGGCTACGCACAAAAGGCGCGGGTGAAAGCGGACTGGCTGGTGCCGCTTCCCAAGGGTCTCACAACCCGGCAGGCCATGGCGGTGGGCACGGCCGGGTTCTCGTCCATGTTGGCGGTGCTCGCGCTTGAGAAGCACGGGCTCACCCCCGAAAAGGGCGAAGTGCTGGTGACGGGCGCCGCCGGCGGGGTCGGCTCGGTTGCTGTGCTGCTCTTGGCGGCGCGCGGCTATCAGGTCGCGGCTGTCACGGGACGTCCCGAAACCGAGGCCTATCTGCGCGAACTCGGCGCCAAGCGAATTCTTCCGCGTGCGGAATTTTCTGAAGTCTCCAAGAAGCCGATGGAAAGCGAAACCTGGGCCGGTTGCGTCGATGCCGTCGGCGGCACCACGCTTGCCCGCGTGCTCGGCCAGCTCAAGCATGGCTGCTCTGCGGCCGCCGTGGGGCTCGCTGGCGGAACCGCGCTCCCCGCCACCGTCATCCCGTTCCTGCTGCGCGGCATAAACCTGCTCGGCATCGACAGCGTCATGCAGCCTTATGCGCACCGCATCGAGGCCTGGGGACGAATTGCGCAGGACATCGACAAGGACCGCCTTGAGGCCATGATTGTGCCCGCAAAACTCGACGATCTGCCAAAACTTGGCCGCGACATTCTCAAAGGCCAGGTGCGGGGCCGAGTAGTTGTCGACGTCAACGCTTGATTGACGTAAGACCGGCCGCACAGCACACAACTCCGTCGCTCCCTCGAACCTCCGAGCCTAGTCCCATGTCCCACAATGATCTCGCCGCCACCATCGACAAGGCCTGGGAGGCCCGCGATCAGGTTTCTTTCGCGACCAAGGGCGCGGTGCGCGACGCTGTTGAGACGGCGCTGAACCTGCTCGACAAGGGCGACGCGCGCGTGGCCGAAAAAGGCGTCAACGGCTGGACCGTGAACCAGTGGCTGAAGAAGGCCGTGCTGCTCTCGTTCCGCCTCAACGACATGGTCGAGATTTCCGGCGCTCCGGGCGGCGCCAGTTGGTGGGACAAGGTGCCGAGCAAATTCGTCGGCATGACCGAGGCCGACTACCGCAAAGCCGACTTCCGCGCCGTCCCCGGCGCCATCGTCAGACGCTCCGCCTACATCGCCCCCAAAGTCATCCTGATGCCGAGCTTTGTAAACCTTGGCGCCTATGTCGATACGGGCACCATGGTCGACACCTGGGTGACGGTCGGCTCCTGTGCGCAGATCGGCAAGAATTGCCACCTCTCGGGCGGCGTCGGCATCGGCGGCGTGCTCGAACCCATGCAGGCCGGGCCGACCATCATCGAGGACAACTGTTTTATCGGCGCGCGCTCCGAAGTGGTCGAGGGCGTGGTGGTCGGCGAGGGCTCGGTGTTGAGCATGGGCGTGTTCATCTCGGCATCCACGATCATTATTGATCGTGCGACGGGTGAGCGCTTTATGGGACGTGTGCCTCCTTATTCGGTTGTGGTTGCGGGATCGTTGCCCGGCAAGGCGCTGCCCGATGGCAAGCCGGGGCCGAGTTTGTATTGTGCTGTCATCGTGAAACGCGTTGATGAGAAGACGCGGAGTAAGACGAGTATCAATGAGTTGTTGAGGGACTAGGGACTAGGGACTAGGGACTAGGGACTAGGGACTAGGGACTAGGTAATCTTCATGAACGCACTGAAATCGCACAAGGATCTGATAGTTTGGCAGAAAGCGATGGAGCTTGCTGTCCTAATTTATGATTTGACTAAGGGGATGCCTAAGACTGAGCAATACGGCCTTACCAGCCAAATGCTTCGAGCAGCCGTTTCTATTCCTGCCAATATTGCCGAGGGCAACTCGCGGAGTTCGCGTAAGGACTATGCGAGATTTGTCAGCATTGCACGGGGATCGGCGGCTGAACTGGAGACCCATCTTGATCTCGTTGTACGAGTCAAACTTTTAGATCGCGATGCCGTCGCGCGCGCATTGGCGCTCAACGATGAAGTCGGCAGGATGCTGAATGCACTGAGGTCAAAACTGTCGCAAGACGATACAGGTTTCAGTGAAGAGGACCAGGACTATCTTTCTAGTCCCTAGTCCCTAGTCCCTAGTCCCTAGTCCCTAGTCCCTCAAATCCAAGAAAAACATGCTCACCATTAAATCCCTATCCGTCAAACTCGAAGACGAAGACAAGACCATCCTCGACGGCCTCTCGCTGCAGGTCCCCAAAGGCCAAGTCCACGCCATCATGGGCCCGAACGGGTCCGGCAAATCCACGCTCGGCTACACCCTCGCCGGCCGCGGCGGTTACGAGGTCACGTCGGGCTCGGCCACCTGGAACGGCGACGACCTCCTCGCCATGGATCCCGCCGAACGCGCTGCCGCCGGCGTGTTCCTCGCGTTCCAATATCCGATGGAAATCCCGGGCGTCGCCACGCTGACGTTCCTACGCACCGCCATGAACGCGCTGAAAAAGGCGCGCGGGCAAAAAGAGCTGACCACGCCGGAATTTCTCAAAGCCGTGAAGGCCAAGGCCAAGCTGCTCGGCATCTCCGACGACATGCTGAAGCGCGCGGTCAACGTCGGCTTTTCGGGCGGCGAGAAGAAGCGCATGGAAATCCTGCAGATGACCATGCTGGAGCCGACGCTCTGCGTGCTGGATGAAACCGACAGCGGCCTCGACATCGACGCCCTGCGCGTGGTCGCCGATGGCGTGAACGCGTTGCGCGGAAAAGATCGCGCGATCCTGGTGATCACGCATTATCAGCGGCTGCTGGATTACATCGTGCCGGACAAGGTGCATGTGCTGGCGCATGGGCGGATACAGCGCTCGGGCGGGGCGGAATTGGCCAAGGAGTTGGAGAAGTCAGGGTACGCGGAGTTTACCGGGAAGGCTGCGTAGAAGCGCCGCAGGCTTCCTCCTCTCCCCCTTCTTCAGGGGGAGAGGATGTCGCTCCGAGGCGAAGCCGAGGAAAATAGCGACAGGTGAGGGGCAGGTTCTTGCTCCGTACACGTGGCACGAAGTTCGAACAAGCACCTGCCCCTCACCGGCCGCGTGGCTCTTGGCTCCCAAGTGGTCGCCTGCGAGACGCGGCCACCTCTCCCCCTAAGCAGGGGGAGAGGTGGAGCAAGTCGCGCCGACTGGGATCAATACGAAGAGACGTAAAATGATAGTAATGCCGATCAAGACCACAGACCGTAGGGCGCAATAGGCGCTTTTTCTTCGCGCCGTATTGCGCCGCAGGGGGCAAATGCGCACGCAAGCGGTTGCGGTTAGCCCTGCGGCGCAATACGGCGAAGAGGCCTATTGCGCCCTACGACGCAACGTATTCCGAGTGATAGATATGACCGTAACGCCAATAAAAACCAAGGCCGAGCTACAGCTCGCCGCGCAGTTCGAGGCCGCCGCCGCGACGCTCCCCGGCGCGGGCTGGGCGCCGGCTGCCCGCCGCGCCGCCATGAGCCGGTTCGCGGCTCAAGGCCTCCCGCATCGCAAGCTGGAAGCCTGGAAGTACACGGATCTTCGCGCCGCGCTGAAGGATTTCCCCGCTCCCGCCCCGTCCAAAGCGGGCAAGCCCAAACTCGACGCCGCCAAGCTCACGGCCGCGCTCGGTCCCGACCTCGCCAAGCTCCCCGCCATTCGGCTCGTCTTCGTCAACGGCGTGTTCGCCGCCGCCGATAATCCCAAGGGCCATGAGCCGGGCACGTCCTATCACTGGCACACGCTGGCTGAAACGATCGGCGACACGTCCAACGCCTGGATGGAGCCGGAATTTGCCGCCGACGCCGCCGCCACCAGCCAGAGCATGGCCGCGCTGAACGCCGCCTTCGTCACCGATGGCGTGGTTTTGCGCGTGAGTGAAAACGCCAAGTTGGCGCTGCCCATCCACATCGTGTTCCTGACCGACGCCGCCCAGCCGCAGAGCGTGACCACGCGTAACCTGATCCAGATCGATAACAACGCGAGCGCCACAATACTGGAAAGCCATGTCGGGGCGGGCGGCGCGCACAACGCCAACGCCATGACGATCCTCTCCGCGCAAGCCGGCGCCAAGGTCGAGCATCTGAAACTCCTCGCCGAGGGGCCGGCGGCAACGCACCTCTCCACCTGCACGGTGCAGGTGCACGCCGGTGCAACGTACACGGCCTTCCAGCTGTCCGAGTCCCCCGCTCTCGCCCGCAACGACGTGAACGTCACCTTCGCCGGCGAAAACGCCTCCTTCGCCTTCAACGCCGCCAGCCTGGGCCGTGGCAAAAGTCACATCGACACCACCATGGTGATCGACCACGCGGTACCGCGCTGCACCTCGCGCGAAAACATCCGCGCCGTGCTGGCGGACCAAGCGCGCGGCATCTTCCAGGGCAAGGTGATCGTGCGCCCCGACGCGCAAAAATCCGACGGCAAGCAGATGGCCAAGGCGCTGCTGCTCTCGCCCGACGCCGAGTTCGACAGCAAGCCCGAACTGGAAATCTACGCCGACGACGTGGTCTGCGGCCACGGCTCCACCGTTGCGGAGATGGACGAGGATCAGGTGTTCTACCTGATGGCGCGCGGTATTCCCGATGTTTCGGCACGCGCGCTGCTGACGGAGGCGTTCGCGGCCGAGGTCATCGACGCAATACAACACGAGGGTATCCGCGAGGCGATGCGCGCGCGGCTGGCGGCCTGGCTGGCGGCGGGGTAGACTTTCCTCTCCTCCTTGAGACGGGACTAGGGACTCGGGACTCGTAAGAATAGAACGTTGTCGAATTGAACCAAAGCAACGCTGTTTTACGAGTCCCGATTCCCGAGTCCCGAGTCCTGTCTCAAGGGGAGGATCGTTGCGCCTCTTCACGGATCGAGCGAAACACAACATGACCACCCCCTACGACGTCAACGCCATCCGCGCCGAATTCCCGATCCTGTTCCGGGAGGTCTACGGCAAGCCCCTCGTCTATCTCGACAACGGCGCGTCAGCCCAAAAGCCGCGCGCGGTGATCGACGCGATAACCCATGCGTATACCTATGAATACGCCAACGTACATCGCGGCCTGCACTATCTCGCCAACGCCACCACCACGGCCTACGAAAAAGCCCGCGCCACCGTCGCCCGTTTCCTGAACGCTCCCTCGGTGGACGAAGTCATCTTTACACGCGGCACCACCGAGGCCATCAACCTGGTCGCCTCCTCCTTCGGCGCCGCCAACATCGCAGCCGGCGACGAGATCGTGCTCTCGATCATGGAGCACCATTCCAACATCGTACCCTGGCATTTTCACCGCGAACGTCGCGGGGCGATACTCAAGTGGGCGCCGATGAACGATGTTGGCGAACTGGACCTGGAGGCGTTCGAAAAACTCATCACGGACCGCACGCGCATTGTCGCGATCACGCATATGTCGAATGTGCTGGGTACGGTCAATCCGATCAAGGACATCTGCCGCATCGCCCATGCCAAGGGCGTGCCGGTTCTGGTCGACGGCAGCCAGGGCGCGGTGCATCTCACCGTGGACGTGCAGGACCTGGATTGCGATTTTTACGTCTTCACCGGCCACAAGGTCTACGGCCCCTCGGGCATCGGCGTGCTGTGGGCCAAGCGAAAGCACCTCGACGCCATGCCGCCCTACATGGGCGGGGGCGAGATGATCGAGAGCGTGACGCTGGAGAATGTCACCTATGGCGTGCCGCCGCACAAGTTCGAGGCGGGCACCCCCTCCATCGTCCCGGCGATTGGCCTCGGCGCCGCGCTCAACTTCGTCATGGACACCGGCCGCGAGGCGATCCGTCAGCATGAAGAGGACCTCACGGTCTACGCGCACCAACGGCTGGGTGAACTGAATTTTTTGAAAATCCACGGCCGGGCGCGCGGCAAAGGGGCGATCGTGTCGTTCTCCATCGACGGCCTGCACCCGCACGACATCGCCACCATCATCGACCGCTCGGGGATCGCGGTACGGGCCGGCCACCATTGCGCCCAGCAGCTCATGACCCGGCTCGGCGTGCCAGCCACCTGTCGCGCCTCGTTCGCCATGTACAACACGAAGGCGGAGATCGACGCGCTGACGGCGGCGCTGCGCAAGGCCCATGAGTTCTTCTCGTAAAAGCATGGGGTTGGCGCGGCCGTCTGGCACGCGTATATAGACCAAATGACCGAAGGATTTTCGACCACCGACCTCGACCCGGCCGCCGCCGATCTTGCGCCGCCGCCGCCGCAGACGGCTATCTCGGCTCCGGCGCTGCCGGCCGAGGAGCTGGACCGGTTGACCGCCGACATCATCGCGGCGCTGAAAACCGTCTACGACCCCGAAATCCCCGCCGACATCTACGAGCTGGGGTTGATCTACAAGGTGGACGTGGACGAGAACCGCAACGTCGCCATCGACATGACGCTGACCTCGCCCGGCTGCCCGGTCGCCGGCGAAATGCCGATCTGGGTCAAGAACGCCGTCGGCACCATCGCCGGCGTGCAGGACGTCGCGGTCCAGATCGTGTTCGACCCGCCCTGGGACAAGAGCCGCATGTCCGACGAAGCGCAGATGGCGCTGAATATGTTCTGATGTTCTGATCGTTGGCGTAGGGTGTAGGTTGGGTTAGCCGGCCAAGAACGGTCATGGCGGAGCAGGCGTCATTTCCGGCGTAACCCAACGGTCCGGACTCGCTGCTGTTGGGTTACGCCGGAACTGACAATGCGCACAATTTCGCGGTTCATGGCCGGCTAACCCAACCTACGGCACCCCGCCCTTCGGCGCTTGGACGTCCATCGGCGGCGGGGCGTTTTCGTACTTCTTGAGGTTCGGCGTCGGCTCGTCTTTGGGCACGGGCAGGCAAATGAACTCTCCGTTCACGCCGTGCCGATGCGGACCGGGACAGGCGGCGAGCTGGGCGGGTGTGTCGGTCGCCGTGGTCGATCCCGCCGGGAGCGGGCGCAGGGCGAGGCCGAAGAACATCACCCCCACAGCCAGCAGCCAACTCGCCGCGATGCGGATCGGGATGGTCAACCAGGGCCGCCAACAGCGCGCCGTGAACAGGGCGGCGAAAATCACAATCTCTGCCCCGCCAACGACGGTGCCGAGGGCGAACATGCCGCTGGGATCGTCGTAACTGCCGAGCAGCGCGACATGGGCGCCGATGGTGAGCGCGGCGAAGGCTGCGATGGGAGTCGAAAAACGCGTCCCGCCTGCCATGAGCGCCAGTCCGGCCGTCAGAAAAGCCGCGGGCGTCGCGAAATTTGCCAGCGACGTCGCGGCGGCGGGCCAGGCGAGCGTCGGCAGCGCCAGACCGGCAAGAACCAGCCCGCCGTTCAGCGCCGCCACCCGCCACGGCAGCCGCCCGAGGGCGAGCCCCAGCGCAACCAGCGGCACAGCCAGCTGCAGCGTCAGCACCGCGTGCAGCGCGCCGTTGTCGAACAGCGAGTATTCGGGCGCGATGATGTGGGCGGGCCAAAACATCAGCGCACCAGGAGCGACAGGAAGTAGACGCCGCAAAGCGCGATCAGGCCGCCCGCGCCCCGGCCGAGCGCGCCGTTGAGGCGCGTGCCGAGCAGCAATCCAAAGCCGATGCCGGCGACGTGGATCAGGCCCGTCGCCGAGACGAAGCCGACCCCGTAAGCGGCGGGATCGGCGGCCTTGGGCAGCTCCACGCCATGCGCGTGGCCGTGGAAAATCGCGAACAGGCCGACGATGGCGACGGCGACAATCTCAAACGGCTTCCACGCCGCCGCGATGGCCGCGCCCAGGCAGAGCACCGACAGGCCCACCCAAAACTCCACATGCGGCAACGGCACGCCGGCGAGCGCGAGCATGCCGCCGACCGACATGATCAGTGGAAAGACCACCGGCAGCTCCCACAGCGCCCGCCCCCCGATCTGCGCGCCCCAGATGCCGACCGCGAACATGGCGAGCAGGTGGTCCGGGCCGAGGATCGGGTGCTGGAAGCCGCTGAGGAAGCCGCCCAGCGTGCCGCCGGTGTGGGCCTGGGCCGGGGATGCGGCCAGGAGCGTGGCCAAGACAGCAGCAACGGCCATGCCGGGCAGGAAGCGCATTCTAGGTCCCCTTCATCGCCGCGACGAGCTTGCCAATGTTATAACGCAACATGGCGAGATAGCTCGGCGCGGGGCCGTCCGGTGGCGACAGCGAGTCCGAATAGAGCGTTCCCCCGTCCCTCGCGCCGGTGTCCTTGGCGATGGTCTCGATCAGCCGCGGATCCGTCATGTTCTCGATAAAGACGGTTTTCACCTGCTCGGCGCGGATCTGGTCGATCAGATGCGCGACCGCTCCTGCCGAGGGTTCCTGCTCGGTGCTGATGCCCGCCGCCGCCAGCATGTCCACGCCATAGGCGCGGCCGAAATAGCCGAAGGCGTCGTGGCTGGTGATGATTTTTCGCCGTTCCGGCGAGATGGCGGCGAGGCGCTTGCGGATGTCGTCGTCGAGCGCGTCGAGCGCGGCCACCAAGCGATCGGCATTGATCCGGTATTCAAACGTATGCGCCTCATCTGCCTGAGCCAGGGCGTGCTCGATGGCGCGGACGTACAGCCCGCCGTTGCGCGGGTCCTGCCAGGCGTGGGGATCGGAGGATTTTTCGCCCGCGGCGCTGATCTGGCGCGGCGTCACGTCCATGCTGGCGACCACGATCTCGCGCGTGACGTCCGCCGATGCCGCCAGCCGCGCCATCCAGCCATCGAGGCCAAGGCCGTTGACCACGATCAGGTCGGCGCCAGCTATGCGGGCCGCATCGGCCGGGGACGGATCGAAGCTATGCGTATCGCCGCCGGGGCCGACCAGCGCGACCACCTCGGCATTGGGGCCGGCGACCTCGCGCACCATGTCGGCGAGGATGGAGAAGCTGGCGACGATTTTCAGCGGGGCGGCGTGGGCGAGCGTGGGGAGGAGCAACAGGATGACAGCGAGAAGGTGGCGGCGCCATGGAACGCTGGACCGCAGCCTACTGGGTGTCAGACACTTTTGGCGCCGACAGCAGCGGTGATCCATAGAAAAGACTCGCGATGCGCCAAAAGTGTCTGACACCTAGTGCTCCGTCGGCATCGTATGATAGTGCGGGGGCGGAAAGTATGTCTGCACCAAACCGCCGTTGCGGCCGAACACGATGGAGCCGAAATAGCCCAAGCCGGCGACGAAAACAATCGCCGGGCCCGCGGCGAGGTTGAGGTGATAGGACGCCAAAAGACCAAAGTAGCCTGACGCAAACGCGATCAGGACGGCCGCCTGGAACAGGCCCATGAGATCGCGCGCCCAGAAACGCGCAGCTGTCGCCGGCAGCATCATCAGCCCGACCGCCATCAGGCTGCCGAGCGACTGGAACCCGGCGACCAGGTTGAGCACGACCAGGGTGAGGAAGATGCCATGATACAAGGGGCCATTACCGCCGACCGCGCGCAAAAAGCCGGGATCGAAGCTCTCGACGATCAGGGGGCGGAGGATAACCGTCAGCGTCAGCAGCGTGATGGCGGAGATCGCCGCCACCAGCAACAAAGCTGGTCCGTCTACGGATAGAATGCTGCCGAACAGCACATGCAACAGGTCCACGCTGGAGCCGCGCGACGACACGATCAGCACGCCGAGCGCCAGGCTGGTGAGATAAAACCCAGCCAAACTGGCGTCTTCTCGCAACTTGGTCATGCGCGACACCGCCCCCGCCGCCAGCGCCACCACCAGCCCGGCAATCAGGCCGCCAAGGCTCATGGCGGTGAGCGACAGTCCCGCGAACAGGAAGGCGATGGCCGCGCCGGGCAGGATGGCGTGCGACATGGCGTCTCCCATCAGGCTCATGCGGCGCAGCACCAGGAAGACGCCGATCGGGCCGCAGCCCAGCGAGAGGGCGAGGCAGGCCAACAGGGCGCGGCGCATGAATCCATAGGTGACGAAGGGCTCAATTAAAAAATGATAGAGGATCACGCACGGCCTCCCGCCACCAATGCCGGCGCGGCGGCGGTTTCGACCAAGGCCGGGTCGACGCTATAGCCGGCGGCCGCCAAGTTTGCCGACGTCAGCACATCGCGCGAAAGACCCCAGACCGCGCGCGCCTTGCTGAGCAGCAGCACGTCGGGAAACGACTGCCGTACCTGAGCGAGGTCATGCAACACAGCCACCACGGTGCGCCCCTCGCGGCGCCAGCCGACGATCTGGCGCATGAGATCCGACGTGGTCGGCGTATCGAGGCCGGCGAAGGGCTCGTCGAGCAGGATCAGCCCGGCGTCCTGCAGCATGAGACGTGCAAACAGCACGCGCTGGAACTGGCCGACCGAGAGATGGCCGATCGGGCGTTTGCCGAGGCCGGCGAGGCCGAGCGCCTGCAGCGCCGCCTCCGCCCGCGCGTGGCCGCTGGCGCTGACCCGGCCGAACAGGCCGGTTTCGTGCCAAAGCCCAAGCGTCACGGTATCGTAGACGCTGATCGGAAAACTCTGATCGATCTGGGCGCGCTGCGGCAGATAGCCGATGCGGCGGCGCTCGACGCCGGTGATTGTGATGGTCCCTTCATCCGTCGGCAGAGCGCCGATGATGGCGTTCAGCAGCGTGCTTTTTCCCGCGCCGTTCGGACCGACGATGGCGGTGAGGCTACCGGCGGTGAAGGTCCCCGACAGGTGATGCACGGCGGGCACGCGGTCGTAGGAGACCGTCAGGTTCTCGATCGTGATGGCGCCGGGTTGGACCGCGGAGCGAGCGGGACGTGTGCTGAGGGTCGTCATGGCTTGGCTCCGTCCGCAGGCTGGCAGGAGCGGCAGGTGCCCTCAACCTCCAGCGTGCGGTGGCGCGGCTCAAACCCCGTGCGGCGGGCGTCGGCGTCGATCAGCCGGTCCAGCTTGCGGTCCTCCAGTTCCGCCGTGCGCCCGCACCGGTCGCAGACCAGCAGCACACAGTCGTGCCGATGCCCCGGATGGGCGCAGGCGACAAAGGCGTTGCGCGAGGCCAGGCGCGCGATCAGCTTGGCGCTGAGCAACTGCTCGATGGCGCGATAGACCGTCGGCGGCTTCACGGGCCGCCCGACCAGCCGGGAGATGTCGTCGATGAGGTCGTAGGCTCCGACCGGGCGCGATTGCTCGCTGAGCAGCGCGAACACCAGTTCCGGCATCGGCGCCAGCCTGTCGCCCTGGGCGGCGCAATGGGCGCGGGCGCGCGACACGGCGTCCACCGTGCGTGGGGATAGCCGCTTGATTAGGGCGGACAAGGTGTCGGAGGTGAGGAGGCGGGCCGCCATGGGACGAGATCTCAGGTTCAGATGTTATTATATATCAAAATTGACCACGCGCAAGCCTGGGGACATGATGTTCATGTTCGCTAACCTAGGCGCCAAGGCTCTATTCACGGCGGTCGCGCGAACATGAGCTTCGTGTCCCCGCCCTTCCACGAAAGAGCGGGGACACGACGTTCATCGCCGGCTCTGGCTTCGGTTGCCAAATCTTACTTGCCTGCATTGATCTCGACCCCTTTTTGTCTGGGAGTTCAGATGCCAGTTGGGGCGCTCAGCGGTGCGCCCGGCGCGCCACATCCGACGGACCAACCATGTCGCGCGCTGGGGGCACTGCTGTGCGCCCCTACCAATCACCGATGAGTCAACATCAACGACATTTGGTGTCAGAGGCCTTGCCCCGCCGACGATGACCATCATGTCCCCACCCATCCAGCCAGTCGCCCCGCCAGCAAAACCGTGTTAACCCTCGCGGCCATTCCCAAAACGCAACGAGCCCCTCATGCGCGACGTGCCCGCCACCGCCGCCCCAATCCTATCGATTGCCAAGCTGCGAAAAGTCTACGCCAGCGGCTTCGAGGCCCTCAAAGGCATCGACCTCGACATCCGGCGCGGCGAGATCTTTGCCCTGCTCGGTCCCAACGGGGCGGGCAAGACCACGCTGATCAACATTGTGTGCGGGCTGGTGAACGCTTCCTCTGGCACGGTCACGGTCGATGGCCACGACAACGTCAAGAACTATCGCCCGGTGCGCCAGATGACCGGCCTGGTGCCGCAGGAACTGGCGACCGACATGTTCGAGACGGTGCTCGCCACCGTCACGCTCAGCCGCGGCCTGTTCGGCATGGCGCCCAATCCCGCCTTCATCGAGAAGGTGTTGAAGGATCTGTCGCTCTGGGACAAAAAAGACTCAAAAATCCGCACCCTGTCGGGCGGCATGAAGCGGCGTGTGCTGATCGCCAAGGCGCTGTCGCACGAGCCGCGGCTGCTGTTCCTGGACGAGCCGACGGCGGGCGTGGATGTGGAGCTGCGCAAGGACATGTGGCAGGTGGTGCGTAACCTGCGCGATTCCGGCGTCACGGTCATTCTGACCACGCACTATATCGAAGAAGCCGAGGAGATGGCCGACCGCGTCGGCGTCATTTCCAAGGGCGAGTTGATTGTGGTCGAGGAAAAGGCCGAGCTGATGCGCAAACTGGGCAAGAAGCAGCTCATGCTGCAATTGTCGTCGCCCATGACGGAACTTCCGCCAGCCCTGGAGCGGGACGGGCTCGCCATTGCGCCGGGCGGCAACGAACTGGTGTTCACTTATGACGCACGCGGCGAACGGACGGGCATCACCGAACTGCTTAATCAGTTGCGCGATGCGGGCGTGCGGTTCAAGGACCTCAGTACACGGCAGAGTTCGCTTGAGGACATTTTTGTTGGACTTGTGAAGGCGGCATCATGAACTGGCATGCAGTGAAGGCGATCTACGGTTTTGAAATGGCGCGCTGGGGTCGCACGATCCTGACCAGCGTGTTGTCGCCGGTGCTCTCGACGGCGCTTTATTTCATCGTGTTCGGCGGCGCCATCGGTTCACGCATTCAGCAAGTGGACGGCGTTTCCTACGGCGCGTTCATCGTGCCCGGCCTGATCATCCTGATGATCCTGACCGAGAGCATTTCCAACGGCTCGTTCGGCATCTATCTGCCGCGCTTCACAGGCACGATCTTCGAGATGCTGTCAGCGCCGATTTCGCCGTTCGAAATCATGCTGGGTTATGTGGGGGCGGCGACCACCAAATCGATCATCCTTGGACTGATCGTCCTCATCACGGCGAGTTTCTTTGTCGATCTGCACATCGCGCATCCCGCGATCATGTTGCTGTTCCTGGTGCTGACCTCGGTGACCTTCAGCCTGTTCGGCTTCATCATCGGCATCTGGGCCGACGGCTTCGAGAAGCTGCAGATCATTCCCTTGCTGGTCATCACGCCGCTGACCTTCTTGGGCGGCACGTTCTATTCGATCAGCATGCTGCCACCGCTGTGGCAGAAAATTTCGCTGGTGAACCCGGTCGTCTACCTCATCAGCGGCTTCCGCTGGAGCTTCTTCGAGGTGTCCGACGTGCACGTCGGGGTGAGCCTGGCGCTGATCCTGGCGCTGCTGGTCGCCTGTACCGGGATCGTGTGGTGGATCTTCAAGACCGGGTACCGGATCAAGCCGTAAGCCGGTGTCAGACGGTGCGGCGTAGGGGCGACCCGTGGGTCGCCCTCCATCGGCATACTGGCTGCACGAGGGCGACCCACGGGT
>JANMVX010000062.1:0-1521 GCA_031393505.1 Hyphomicrobiaceae bacterium
TATGTCCCGCGCCACCGCCGATTCGGTTGCGCCTTCGGTGCTGACCAGATGATCGGAGCCGCCCGAGAGGATGATTCTGGCGCCGGGAAACCTCGTTGCCAGTTCGGCCGTTTCGGTAACGCGCTCGGCTGCTTCCGTCAGCGTGGCGCTGTGGCGCGACTGAGTGATGTGGGTTTCGACCGCCCCGCCCAACATGACGATGCCGTCGATCCGGCCTTCGATCTTGGCGGCATCAAAGCGGTTTTCCAACACGCCGAGCAACGCCGGCCCGAGCGGCGACCAGGCACCGATGGCGAACATCAGTGCCGAGGTTGAAAGCAGCGATTTGCCGAGCCTGTCACGCCGCAGAAACAGCGCCGACACACCAAGCAACGCCACGATGCCGATCACGTTTGACGGCGTCAGGGCGAAGGCCAGAACTTTTGAGGCGATGAAAAACAACTTGGGCTCCCGGAGACTCTGGCTTTGCCGCAGCGTTGCAAAGCCCGAGCCAAGTACGGGTAAACCACGCCGGGTTTACTAAATCTTAACCGTGTTGAGCCTGAGCGCGTTGGCGATGACGCTGAACGACGATAGCGCCATGGCGGCGGCGGCCAGCATCGGCGACAGCAATAGGCCGAACACGGGGTACAGCACGCCCGCCGCGATCGGCACGCCGGCGGCGTTGTAGATGAAGGCGAACAACAGGTTCTGGCGGATGTTCGACATGGTCGCCGCCGACAATGCCCGTGCCCGGACGATGCCGTTGAGATCGCCCTTGACCAGCGTGACGCCGGCGCTTTCCATGGCGACGTCCGTGCCGGTGCCCATGGCGATGCCGACATCGGCGGCGGCGAGCGCGGGTGCGTCGTTCACACCGTCGCCGGCCATCGCGACGACGCGGCCTTCGCTCCGCAACTGTTGCACGATTTTGCTTTTGTCGCCCGGCAGAACTTCGGCTTTAACCTCGTTTATGCCTAGCTTGGCCCCGACGGCGTTGGCCGTGATGTCGTTGTCGCCGGTGAGCATGACGACACGCAGGCCGGCTTGCCGCAGGGCGGCAATTGCGCCGGCTGCGCTCTCCTTGATCGGATCGGCGATGGCGATGGCGCCAATCAACTTTGACTCATGGGCGACAAACACCACGGTTGCGCCGCCGGCACGATAGCCGTCGGTCGAGGCCCGCGCCTTGGCGATGTCGATGCCGGCTTCCGTCATGATAAGGGCGTTGCCGATCAACATGGCCTTGCCATCGACAGTACCGCTCACGCCCTTACCTGACGGTGCCGCGAAATTCTCGACCGGCGCAAAGCCTGTCTTGAGCTTGAGAGCCTTCCGCACAATGGCGGCGGCCAACGGGTGTTCGCTGTTGCGCTCCAGGCTGGCGGCCAGCCGCAACAGATCGGCTTCTTTCATATCACCGAAAGCTTGTACGGCCGTGACCTGCGGCTTGCCTTCGGTGAGCGTCCCCGTCTTGTCGACGACGATGGTATCGACCTTCTCCAAGCGCTCCAGAGCCTCGGCATTCTTGATCAGGATGCC
>JANMVX010000167.1:0-7163 GCA_031393505.1 Hyphomicrobiaceae bacterium
AAATCGATCAGGAATTCATCGAGCGGTTCGCCACCCTCCAGGTAGTCGAACAGATTCTGTACCGGCACGCGCGTGCCGGCGAACACCGGCGTGCCGGACATGCGGTCCGGCGTGGCGGTGATGAGCGGGTTAGGCAAGGGCATTGCGGGTGTCTCGCTTTTGTGCAATCGACGGCCAGCATAGCCGAAAAGCCGGACGTGCGAGAAGGCAAACACGCACTGCCAGGCGTAAATCCTATGGATCCTGAACGAGTGAAACGCATCGCAGCGGCGCGGGCCAAAGCCCGCGCGTCTGCTGCCGCCATGACCGACGAGGAAGACGCCGAGCTGACCGCCGCCGCCCTCGCCGATCCGGACAATCCGATTTGCGACGAAGAGTGGTTTGCCCGGGCCAAACCCATGTCCGACGAGCGGCTGGCCGAATATCGCAACCTACTGACGGTGAAGCGGGCGCCCGCCAAGTAGCGGTCATCGGGACCTCCCGTTGCGCGAACCCTCTGTAATCACCCAGGTGTCAGCGCACTGCGGAGAGATTACTGATGGCCCATTGACAAAACCACAATTCGTATGTACAAATAAAACCAAGTCGTGGACCGGCCCATGCCGACGCTGGATTGGAACGAGTTCAAGAACGCCATCAACCGGCGCAAGCACAAGATCGGCTTCGAGGCCGCCGAACGCTTCGATTGGGACATCGCCGACATCGAAATTGATGATCGCGAAGACTACGGCGAGTTGCGATTGAAGGCGACTGGTCTCATCGGAGTTGTGTTGCATGTCTTGATCTACAGCGAGAGGGACGACATCACCTGGGTCATCAGTCTGCGCAAGGCCACCAAGAAGGAGCGTGAACGCCATGGACGCTGAGCGAGTCAAGCGCATCGAAGCTGCACGGGCGCTGTCGCGCGCCTCCGCAGCCGCCATGACCGACGAAGAAGACGCCGAGCTCACAGCTGCCGCCCTCTCCGATCCCGACAACCCACCCCTCACCGAGAAATTCTGGGCCAACGCCAAACCGATGTCCGACGAACGCCTCGCCCGCTATCGCGGCATGCGCGGCCCGCAGCGGGCGCCGGTCAAGACCGCCACCTCGATCCGGCTCGATGCCGATGTGGTGGCGCATTTCAAGGCCGGCGGGCCGGGGTGGCAGAGCCGGATCAATCAGGCGCTGCGCAAGGTGGCTGGGCTGGGGTGAGGGCATAGGCGCGCGCAGGTTCCTCCTCTCCCCTTCGCGCTTTTTCTTCGCGCGAAGGGGAGAGGAGACCGCGTCTCGCAGGCGACCTTTTGGGAGCCAAGAGCCACGCGGTCGGTGAGGGGCAGTCGCTTGCTCCGTCCCTGGTGCGGCCAGGTGCAAGCCCAACGTCCAGACTCGCTGCTGCCCCTCATCCGGCGCGAAGTGCGCCACCTTCTCCCCTCGCGAAGAGGCGAGGGGAGAAGGTGGTCCGCGCCTGGGTCACGCGCGTGCCCCTACTGAAACGCCGGCTCATCGACACTGCGCTATTTGCGCGAATGCAAGCGTTCGGCACTGCTTGGTCCTCGGAGCCGAAACGGTGCGGCCATCAATGCCGCGCTAACCTTACCGAAAGAACCCTACGGCGTTTAGGACTTCGTTTCATCACTCGGCGCTAAATCGCGGCCAATGATGTGCAGTTCGAGAGTGGATAACTTTCATGGTTACGCTGAAGGGCCTGTACCGCGCAGCAAAACTCATGCGCGACTACTTTTTTGACTACGACGGAGCGCTGCAGCGTGAATTCGAATCTGTTTCGGGGCTTCCATATGCCAAGGACCCACAGCACAAAGCGGAATTTCGCCAGATCAGGTCCGATCTCGCCGCCGCATTCGCGCGAATGCCTATCGGCGATCACCTCGCTGAAATCGAGCGCCGTTTGAACGGAACTCGGGCTTCGGGCGCCACCATGTCAAACATGATGCCGCACTATGCCCTTCTGATGGACGAATTGACCGAGTATATCTTGCGTAATGGTCGCGAGCCCGAACAGCTCGAGACCCTGCTGCCAGTATACGAAACCTGGTGGAAGGCCAATCGGCAATCGCCGTCCGCAGCCGCAGCATACGCCTACGCGCTCGGCACAACCGGCAAATGTTGGCGCGGCAACGGCTGGGCGAAGGATGTCTCGAACGAGGCTTGGGACAAACTCGAGCACTATGTCGACGGCGCGCGCGCGATCATGAACGAGAGCGCGCCGATGGCGGGAGATTGTCTGATTTGGCACACGCTGAATATGCGGCTCGGTCTGATCGAAGGCGCCGACCGGCAGACGATGGCGGTCCGGTTCGAGAGGGTGCAGGATCTCGACCCCTACAATCCTTCCATCTATCACGACCGGCTTATTCAACTCCTGCCGCGATGGGGCGGCTCGTTTGCAGAGATGGAGGTTTTCGCCAAGCAGTCGGCCAGCCGCACCAGCGACCGCTTTGGCAATCTGCTCTATGCGCGCATCTCCTGGAATGCCCTTAAGTTCGAGCACGCCAACAACCTTCTGATCGACCGGGCCTTGATGCTCGAGGGACTGGACGATTGGCTGCGGGTGCACCCCAGCCAAGGCGTCGCCAACCTCTATGCCTGCCATGCCCACTATCAGGAAAAGTTGGACATTGTGCGCCGGTTGTTCGAGGAGCACATTAAGGAAATCCACATTGATGCTTGGTTCCAGCCCCATCAGCCGTATCAAGCGTTCCGGGCTTGCGGCCTCCTGGACAAGCGGACCGCCAAGGACCGCGTCATGGTCCGGCGGAGCAGGGGCTACGCATGATGCGACATATCGGCCTCACTGAAACGCCGGCTCATCGAAACTGCGCAATTTGCGGCTATGCAGCCGCTCGATCCCGCCTTCGCGGATGATCCGGATCGCCTCCAGGCCAATCGTCAGATGCTGCGAAATCCGCTGGCTGTAGAACGCGTTCGCCATGCCGCGCAGTTTGATTTCTCCGTGCAGCGGCTTGTCGCTCACGCACAGCAGCGTTCCGTACGGCACCCGGAAGCGGAAGCCGTTGGCGGCGATGGTCGCGCTCTCCATATCCACCGCAATCGCGCGCGACTGATTGAACCGCGTATAGAGATCATCGTAGCGCAGCTCCCAGTTGCGGTCGTCCGTGGTCACGACGGTTCCCGTCCGCATGCGCATCTTCTGGTCGTCGCCGGCCAGGCCCGTGACCTGCGACACCGCCTGCTGCAGCGCCACCTGCACCTCGGCGATGACCGGGATCGGCACCCAGGCCGGCAGGTCGTCGTCGAGCACGCTGTCCTCGCGCACATAGGCGTGGGCGAGCACGTAGTCGCCCAGCTGCTGCGAGCGACGCAGGCCGCCGCAGTGGCCGATCATCATCCAGCAGTGCGGGCGCAGCACCGCGATATGATCCGTGATGGTCTTGGCGTTCGAGGGGCCGACGCCGATGTTCACCAGCGTGACGCCCAGGCCGTCGGGACGGACAAGGTGATAGGCTGGCATCTGCGGTAGCGAGCCCGATGCCGCCAGCTGCGATTTGCCACCCGCCTTGTGGATGCGGTTGCCCGGCTCCACGAACGCCGAATAACCCTCGTGATCGGGCGCGCTCATCTTGGCGTGGCCGAGCGCGATGAAGGCGTCGACATAGCGCTGATAGTTCGTGAACAGAACGAAGCGCTGGAAGTGGCGCGGGTCCGTCCCGGTATAGTGATGCAGCCGTTGCAGCGCCAGATCGACGCGCTCGGCGCCAAACAAGGACAGCGGCGCATCCGTCCCGGGGGCCACGCGCGCTGTGCCGTTGGGGACGGAATCATCAATGCGCGACAGATCCGGCAACTGGAACACCGACGACAGCGCGCGAAGATCGGAAACATCGATGTTCGCCGTAGAATCTTCCAACACGAAGGGCAGCGGGATGGCGCGGTCGCTGAGCCCCACGCTCACCGGCACGCCGTGGTAACGCATCAGCCGCTCAATCTGCGCTTCGTAGTAGGCGCCAAAAATGTCGGGGCGGGTGAGCGTGGTGGCGTAGTCGCCGGGATAGGCGATGGTGCCCCAGGACGGGCGGCCGTCGTAGACCAGCTGGTCGCGGGTGACGCTGATGCGCAAACTTGGGTAGCAGGCGACCGTTGTCGGGTCGCCGGTACGTTCCCCGTCGGCGAAACGGCGGAAGCGGGCGCGGATCAGCTCGGCGCTGGCGTCATAGATCTCCGCGATGCGGCGCGCGGCGGCCTTGGCGTCGGTGAAGGTTTCGGCGGCGGGTTTACGCTCGCCGCCCGCCGTCTCGCTGCGTTTTGCGCGCGCCATCCTAAAGTCCTCGCTGCCCGTGCCGATATGCGGCGCACCTTGCTGCAAAGCGGGGCGCAGTGTCGAGGGGCGAATACACGACCAAACGCGCCCCTGTGCACCCGTCAACAAAGTCCGATTTTCACTGACGACACCCGTCCCGCAATCGGCTATACGCCGCCCCATGCATGTCATCACCTCCACGGTCGAGCTGGCCGCCGCTTGTGGCCGCCTCGCCAGCGCCCCCTACATCGCCGTCGATACCGAATTCGTTCGTGAAACGACCTTTTGGCCCGACCTCTGCCTGGTTCAGGTGGCGGGCGGCAGCGATGAGCTTTTGATCGATCCGCTGGCCCCCGGGATCGATTTCAAACCCTTCTTTGAGCTGATGGCCAATCCCGCCGTTCTCAAAGTGTTCCATGCCGCGCGGCAGGACCTGGAGATCATCTTTCTGCTCGGCAAGGTCATTCCGGCCCCGCTGTTCGACACCCAGGTGGCCGCCATGGTGTGCGGCTTTGGGGATTCGATCAGCTTTTCGAACCTGGTGAAAACCATCGTCGGCCAGGACGTCGACAAATCCTCGCAGTTCACCGACTGGCGCCGCCGCCCGCTGTCGCCAAAGCAGCTGGCCTACGCGCTCTCAGATGTGACCCTGTTGCGCCCCGTCTACGAGCACCTGGCCGCCGAGCTGGCGCGCACCAGCCGCACCGAATGGCTGGCCGAGGAGATGGGCTTTCTCACCGATCCGCTCACCTACGATCAGCAGCCGGACAATGCCTGGCAGCGGCTAAAACTGCGTGTAAAGAATAAAAAAGCGCTGGCCGTGCTGATGGAAGTAGCGGCCTGGCGCGAGCGCACGGCGCAACACCAGAACGTGCCGCGCGGCCGCGTCCTGAAGGATGACGCCATCTACGATGTGGCCAATCAGCTGCCGCGGACGCTGGAGGAACTCAGCGAACTGCGCACCATTCACGACGGCATTGCGCGCTCGGAAAAGGGGCGCGAGCTGGTCGAGGCGGTCAAGCGCGGACTGGCGCGCGATCCCGCGACGCTGCCGCCGCTGGACCGCACGAGCGCGCCCTCCGTGGAAGCGCAGGCGGTGCTGGAATTGCTGAAAGTGCTGCTGAAGGCCAGCGCCGCCGAACACAAAGTGGCGACGAAGATGATCGCGACCTCGGACGATCTGGAGCGGCTGGCGGTGGAGGCCGAGCCGGACATTCATGCGCTGACAGGCTGGCGGCGCGATCTGTTCGGCAAACGCGCGCTGGATTTGAAGGCGGGACGGGTGGCCTTGCGCGTGAACAATGGTGTGATTGAGACGGTTGAGGTGTGAGTATAGAAAGAAGACGTGAAATCGTGAAGTCGTGAAATCGCCAAGTCGTGTTCCCGATTTCACGATTTGGCGACTTCACGATTTCACGTCTATCTTTGGTCTGGCCTCTTCATGCCCTCCCCCACCCGCCAGCGCCTCGACCTCCTCCTCACATCCCGCGGCCTCGCCCGCTCGCGCTCCGAGGCGCGCGATCTGATTTTGCGCGGCGCCGTGCTGGTCGCGGGACGGGCGGCGGGCAAGCCGGCCGAGAGGCATGCGGAGGATCTGGCGCTGCAGGTGGTCGCGGGAGCCAGTGGCTATGTCTCGCGCGGTGCGCTGAAACTTGAAGCGGCGCTCGATGGCTTTGGTTTGTCCGTTGACGGACTGATAGCCCTGGATATCGGCGCCTCCACGGGCGGCTTCACGCAGCTGCTGCTCAAGCGCGGCGCCCGAAAAGTCTACGCTGTCGATGTTGGCCACGGGCAGCTGGAAGCAAGCCTCGCTGCCGATCCCCGCGTGGTGTCGCTGGAGGGGCAGGATGCGCGCAGACTGACGCGTGACGACATCCGCGAGCCGCCCGACTTTCTTGTTGCCGACGTGAGTTTCATTGCGCTGAAATTGGCGCTGCCCGTGCCGCTGCACCTTATGGCCGAGCGCGCAACGCTGGTCGCATTGATCAAGCCGCAGTTCGAGTTGGGCGCTGACGCTCTCGACAAGCGCGGCGTCGTGCGGGATGGCGCGGGAGCAGCGGTGGTTGTGGATGGGATCGCGGCCTGGCTGACGGCGCAGAATTGGCACGTGCTCGGCTCAATGCCGTCGCCACTGCCGGGACGGGAAGGCAACCAGGAATACCTTATCGCCGCGCGACGGGAGTGACGGTTGAACTCTGGTCGTAGCTTGGCGAGACTGCCAGTAGCGTAGGGGCGCACAGCAGTGCGCCCGTCGTGCCCACCCGCAGTCCTCTCGGATGTCGCGCGACGGGCGCACTGCTGTGCGCCCCTACAAATCAACATTGCGCCACGGCAACAGGATACACAACACATGCGCTACGGTTTCATCGGTCTCGGCCATCTCGGCGTGCATCTGGCGGCAAGCCTTGCGCGCGCGAAATTTCCGCTCACCGTCCACGATCTCAACCGCGCATCCGCCGAGCCACTGCTGGCGGCGGGAGCGGCGTGGGCGGACACTCCGAAGGCGGTCGCCGAACAGAGCGACGCCGTCATCACCTGCCTGCCCTCGCCAAAAGTGTCGGAGCTGGTTCTGACGGGAGCGGACGGCATCCTGGCGGGGCTGAAATCCGGCGGCGCCTGGATCGAGATGAGCACGCTCGGCCGCGACGAAACTTTGCGCTTGGCCGCCATCGCGCGCGAAAAAGGGGTCGAGACGCTGGAGGCCCCCGTCACCGGCGGCGTGCATCTGGCCGCGCATGGCAAGATCACGGTGCTGGCGGGCGGGGAGGCGGCGCTGTTCGAGCGGCACCGTCCCGCGCTGGCCGCCATGGGCGATAAGATTTTCCACATGGGGCCGTTGGGATCGGCGGCGGTGATCAAGGTCATCACCAACATGCTGGCCTTCATCCACCTGCAGGCGGACGCC
>JANMVX010000009.1:0-3979 GCA_031393505.1 Hyphomicrobiaceae bacterium
AACCTTGCGCCCGATCTACGCATTCTCGCCAAGCCCAAGCAGCAGCCTGAGCACGAGCAGCCAATCTGGGAGTATCTCGCCCAGATCGTGTCCGAGAAGCGGTTCGCGCTCGGCAAGCAGGCCTACGCCGGCAATCTCGCCGGCATGAAAGTCATCGAACAGGCTTATGGCGTGCCGCCCAACATGTTGGTGGCAGTCTGGGGCGTGGAATCCATGTACGGCAGCAACATGGGCCAATATGGCGTCATCCGCTCGTTGGCGACGCTGGGCTGGCGTGGCGGGCGGCGGGCGCGCTTTGGCGAGCAGCAGCTGATTTCGGCGCTGCGCATTCTGGAGCATGGCGACGTCGCTCTGGAGCGCATGACCGGGTCTTGGGCCGGCGCCATGGGCCACACCCAGTTCATCCCCACCACCTACGAAGCCTATGCCGTCGATTTTGATCGCGACGGCCGCCGCGACATCTGGGGCAGCGCCACCGATGGGGTGGCGTCGGCGGCGCACCTGCTGCAGGCCAATGGCTGGAAGGCGGGCGAACCCTGGGGCTTTGAAGTCAAGCTGCCCGCAAAATTCGATTTCCGCCTGGCGGGCCTTTCGAACCGCAAGCCGCTGAGCGCCTGGGCCGACGCCGGCCTGCGCCACGCCAACGGCAAGCCGCTGGAACCGACCGATCTCAAAGCCGCGCTGCTGCTGCCGGCCGGGGCTGGCGGACCCGCGTTGCTGGTCACCGCCAACTTCCGGGCGCTTTTGCGGTACAACAACTCGGTGTCCTATGGCTTGGCGGTGGCGTGGTTGGCGCAGAAACTGATCGACGCGCCGTTCATCGACAAGCCCTGGCCGGTGACCGAGCGGGCCCTGGCGCTGGAGGAGCGCAAGGAAATGCAGCGGTTGCTGGCGGCGCGTGGCCTGACGGTGCGTTCGCAGGATGGCGTGATGGGAGCCGAGACCATCACGGCGTTACGGAGCTATCAACAGACCAAAGGTCTGCCCGCAGATGGATTTCCCAGTTTGAAGGTGCTGGAGGCGTTGAGAAAAGATGAGCACAGTTGAGCCGCCACGACGCCGGCTTGGCCTGTTGCTGGCGCTGCTGATCTGTTGGGTCGCCGCCGCCGCGCTGCCGGTGCGCGCCGAATCCAATTTCGCCAGCTATCTGACGCCCTTCCCGCCCAAGGAGCGCTACAAGCTGACGGTCATCGGCGACTCGTTCGGGGCGGGCCTCGCCGCCGCCTTGGCCGCCGATCTGGCGCCGCAGAACATCGACGTCGTCAACAAGGCGCTGCCCTGGCTCGGGCTGGCGCGCAGCGACGGCAACGAATGGGATAAGGTGGTGGACGCCACCGCCCCCGCCGATGAGTTCCAGATCGCCGTGGTGATGTTCGGGGCCGACGACCGCCTAGCTATCAAGGGTCCCAAGCTGCGGCTGGATTTCGGCACGCCCGGCTGGAGGCAGGATTACACGCGCCGTGTCGATGCGCTGCTGAAGTCGCTGCGCGCCCGCAAGGCGGCGGTTTATTGGCTCGGTCTGCCGCCCATGCGCGGCGAGAATTCCAGCGCGGCGGCGCAGCTGATGAACACGATTTTCGTCGAGCGCGTGCGCCTGAGCGGGGCAAAATACCTCGACAGTTGGGACGGGTTCGTCGACCAATCGGGCGCCTATGTGGATATCGGCCCGGATGTCACCGGCGCCCTGCGCCAGTTGCGCCTGAACGATGGCGTGCACCTGACCCAGGTCGGCAATCAGAAGTTGGCCAGCCTGGTCGAGCGCGAGATCGGCCACGATCTGGCAGTGGCGCAGCGCGAGCGCGACGTGCCGCTGGCGGGCGACGAAAACGAGCAGCGCAATGTGCGCGACGACAACCTGCCGCGCGCCGCCGGCGCCGCCAAGCCGCAGACGCCTGGCAAATCGGGCAAGGACGTGGCCGCCGACGATGGTTCGATCGCCTTGCCCGGCGAGGCTGGTCAGCCCGGCGAAACCATCACCATCGTGCGGCCGGCGATTGCGGGCGCCGTGCTCTCGAGCATCCTGTCGGCGCCCAGCGGGCCGCTCGCCGACCCCGGCCATACCCTGCCGGCCGACCTGCTCGGCGGCTTCACGGTGCTGAGCTCGATCGCTACCTCAGCCGATATGCAATCACCGGGGCGCGGCCAGCAGCCGCTGACCGCCAGTCCCTTCTTCAAGCTCTTGGTGCGCGGCGACGGCCTGACCTCCCGCCCCGGCCGCGCCGACGATTTCCAATGGCCCCGCTCCGGCGAAGTCGCCGCCAGCGCGCCTGTTGCGACGGCGGATGATCCTCGTACGTCTAATTAGGGAGATCCCCCCTCTCCCCCGCTTTCCGGGGGAGAGGAGACCGCGTCTCGCAGGCGACCTTTTGGGAGCCATGAGCCACGCGGTCGGTGAGGGGCAGGAACTTGCCCGGACCGTCGCGCCACGTGTGCGGAGCAAGCAGCTGCCCCTCACCCGCCCCTGATTCCTCGGCGCTAAAGCGCTTCGGGGGGCACCCTCTCCCCCAAAGAAGGGGGAGAGGAGAAGACGCGCACCTTTGCGCGCAGGCCGCACGACTTACACCAACCTGCATTGATCTTGACCCATCGTCTCTTGTGCAATCGGAAGCCAGTTTTGTAGGGGCGCACAGCAGTGCGCCCGGCGCGCCGCATCCGACGGACTATCCGTGTTGCACGCAGGGCGCGCCGCTACAAATCACCGATGAGTCAGCATCAATGAAGGTTGGTATTAGGCACCCGTGACAATCTCGGCGAACAGCGCCGGATCGATGTTGCCGCCCGACAGCACTACGGCCGCCGTGCGGCCATTGAGCGGCACGGCGCCCGACAGCAGCGCCGCCAGGCCAACCGCGCCGCCCGGCTCCAGCACCAGTTTCAGCTCCTCGAAGGCGTAGCGCACGGCGTCGCGAACCTGGCGGTCGCTGACGGTCGCTGCGGCCACGGATTGCGCCAGGCACACGGCCAGCGTCAGCACGCCGGGCGACGGCGACAGCAGCGCGTCACAGATCGAGCCGCCTTGACGGGCATTGCGCTCGCGCTCGCCGCTGGCCAGCGAGCGCGCCGTATCGTCAAAACCTTCCGGCTCGACGGCGATCACCAGGCTCGCTGGATGGGACGCATGCACTGCAATCGACACGCCGCTGACCAGGCCGCCGCCGCCGCAAGGAACGAGCACCAGGTCGGGCACGACGCCGCGCTCGCCCGCCTGCGCCATAATCTCCAGCCCCACCGTGCCCTGGCCCGCGATGATCTCGGGATCGTCGAACGGCGGCACCATGATCGCGTTCCGCTCGCGCGCCACGCGGGCGAAAATGGCCTCCCGGTCGTCGGTATCGCGATCATAGGCGATCACCTCGGCGCCGAGCGCTTTGGTGCGGGCGAGCTTCAGCGCCGGCGCCTGAGCTGGCATAACAATCGCGGCCTTGAACCCCATCATGCGCGCGGCATCGGCCACGCCCTGGGCATGGTTGCCCGAGGAGGACGCCACCACGCCGCCGGGATGCGCGCCTGTGCTCAGCCGGCTGATCTTGTTGTAAGCGCCGCGGAATTTGAAGGTGCCGGTGCGTTGCAGGGTCTCAAGTTTCAGGAGAACCCGTCCGCCCAGCCGGTCGTTGAGGCGGTTGCTCTCGATCAGCGGCGTCATCACGGCGTAGGGGCGGATCTGAGCTGCGGCGGCGCGGATGTCGTCGATGGTCGGCAGGGTCATGGCGTCGTCCTTGCTGGCGAATGCGCGGCATCATGCCGGAGACGCGCCCGCCCCGCTACGTTTCCAATCGACGCTTTTGACAGGGCGCGGCAATTGTGATCACAATTTTCTGCACTTTGGCCCATGACATCCCGGATCCATGACCTCAGCTCAGCCCCATACCGCCTCGTACTACGCCGCAACGGCCAACGACCCTACGCGCTATCCGGCCCTCGGCGGCGACGTGGCGGCGGACGTCTGCGTCATCGGCGGCGGCTATTCGGGCCTGTCGAC
>JANMVX010000179.1:0-2727 GCA_031393505.1 Hyphomicrobiaceae bacterium
ACGGTGCTTTGCCACATGAACCCATCGGGCGAAGACGTCGCCTACCAGTCCGAGATGGCCAAGCGCGGCGCCTTCATCGAATACGATATGATCGGCATGGACTATTGGTACGCAGATCAAAACGTCCAGTGCCCCTCCGACGACGACAACGCCCGCGCCATTCGGCGGCTGATCGACCTGGGGCATCTCGATCGCATTCTCTTGTCGCAAGACGTCTTCATCAAGATGATGCTGACGCACTACGGCGGCTTTGGTTACGCCCATGTCCTCAACAACTTCGTGCCGCGTCTGCAACGGCATGGCGTCACCGAACAGCAGATCGGGACCATGCTGATCGACAATCCGCGCCGCGTGTTCAGTTCACAATAGCAATCGAGGCAGTCAGCCATGGCAAGGAAGAAGGTCCTGCTGGTCGGCGAAAGCTGGGTCAGCGCCGCCAACCACTACAAAGGCTGGGATACATTCTCCAGCATCACCTTCCATCTGGGCGCCGAACCGCTGGTCAATGCGCTGAAGGACAGCAACATCGACCTTACCTATATGCCCGCGCACGAGGCGGCGACCGCCTTTCCGTTGCACGTCGACGGATTGAAGGACTACCAGGGTCTGATCCTGTCCGACATCGGGGCCAATACGCTGCTGCTGCATCCCGACGTCTGGCTCAATGGCAAGACCGTACCGAACCGGCTGAAGCTTATCCGCGACTGGTGCGGGGCGGGCGGCGGCCTCATGATGATTGGCGGCTACTTTTCATTCCAGGGAATCGACGGGCGGGCCCGCTGGCGGCGCACTCCGGTCGAGGACGCCTTGCCGGTGAGCTGCCTGCCTTACGACGACCGGATCGAGGCGCCTGAAGGCATCAAGGCCGAGGTGCTGAAGCCCGAGCATCCAATCCTTAAAGGCCTCGGCACCGATTGGCCGGCACTCCTCGGCGTCAATGAGGTGACCGTAAAGTCGGGGGCCGGCATCGAGGTGCTGGCACGGCTTCCTGCCGATCAGGGCGGCCATCCGCTCCTTGTCACCGGCACGTTCGGCAAAGGCCGCACGCTCGCGTGGACTTCGGATATCGGTCCGCACTGGCTGCCATCGGCCTTCGTCGCCTGGCCAGGGTACACACGGCTGTGGCGTCAGGCCCTCGGCTGGGTTACCGGCGATTGAGCGTCCGGCCAAAGCTCGTCGTGCTTGGCAACGCCTGCCGGGATACGATCATGTGCCTGCCGCGGCTGCCGCAACCGGGCGAAACGCTCCTTGCCAGTCGCGTGCTGCGGGACCTCGGCGGCAAGGGGCTCAATCAGGCGGTAGCGGCTCAGCGTGCCGGGGCTGCGGTCACGCTGATCGCTCCCATCGGCGACGACGGTGTCGCCGATGAAATAGCGGCACTGCTAAAGCGCGAAAACATGCCCTCGCACGGGTTGCTTGCCCGTAGCGGCAGCTCGGACCACTCGATCGTCATGCGCGCAGAAGACGGTGAGAACGTCATTGTCAGCTCTGCGGGGCTGGTGCAGGGGCTAGGCGCCGACGAAGCGACAGCATGGGTCGCCGCGCAATCGACGGGGGCGGTTCTGATGCAAGGCAACACGTCTTTGGCGACAACATCGGCGATCGCCCACGCGGCCCGCGCGCGTGGGCTGCACGTCATCTTCAACGCGGCGCCCTTTCAGGACGGATTTGCCGAGCTGGCGAATTGCGTCGACGTCGTAGTGCTCAATGAGCCCGAGGCAATGCAATGGACAGGCCGCGCCAATACCCGCGACGCCGTACGGGCGATCGGTTCCGCCGTCGCCGTGGTCACGGGAGGCTCGCGCGGCTGTCAGGTCTCGCTCGCGGGCGGGTCGCCCGTGAAGATTGACGCCCCTCGCGTCACGGCCGTCGACACCACGGGGGCCGGGGACGTGTTCGTCGGCACATTCGTTGCACAATGGCTGCGCGCCGGCGATGCCATTCACGCAGCCAGGTTGGGCGTATTAGCCGCCAGCGACAAGGTCACGCGCGCCGGGACGCTGTCGGCGTTTCCAACGGGCACGGTGATCGATCGGTTGCGTTTACTTGTGGAAGCATCGCGATGAGTGCCAGGGCAAACAACTTGCGCTCCGCGGCCGCCGTCAGGGCTGCCGGGCACCGTATGCTGGAGGAGGCCATCGTCGGCGAACTCGAGTACTGGAGCCTGCAGTTGGACCGGCTGCCGGAGGTTGCGCGTTACGTGGCCAATGTAACGCGGCAGAGCTACCCGGATCTGCGCGTGCCGTTCCATTCGCGCTGGCGGCATTTCCACGTTGCCGGCATCGATCGATGGTCCAAGATCGCCAAGTCACGGCGGTTTCGAAGCGCACGGGAACGGGCAAGAACCGAATACGACCTCGCCATCATCTCGGTTCTGCTCGACGCCGGCAGTGGCGGCGTCTGGCGTTACCTCGACCGGGAGACTGGTCTGAGCCTGGCGGCCTCGGAGGGCCTGGCCTTGGCGAGCCTCGATTTGTTCGCCAGCGGCGTTCTCTCCGCGGTGCCGGGTGACCCGCTGCGGGCCGACGCCGCGCGGCTCGCAGCCATCACGCAGGATGAGGTGATGGCGGCCTTTCAGGTCACCTCGACAAATCCGCTCGCCGGACTGGAGGGCAGGGTGGCGCTGCTCAACCGCCTTGGCCACGTTTGCCAGTCTGCCGCGACATGGTTCCACCGCGACGGCACCGTGCGGCCCGGCCACCTCTTCGACAAGGCCGCCGAGAGCGC
>JANMVX010000180.1:0-6398 GCA_031393505.1 Hyphomicrobiaceae bacterium
GGCGGGAACGATTTTCCCAGCAGATCCGGCCATTGCCGCGCGCGCTTCGCCATTCGTCCGCCCCCGTCCTGTTGTGAATTGCGCAAACCAATGGCGTAGGGGCGACCCGTGGGTCGCCTTCGTGCTGCACGGTATGCGGCCCGAGCGCGACCCACGGGTCGCCCCTACGCCATTGGTTTGCGCAATTCACAACAGGACGGGGGCGGACGAATGGCGAAGCGCGCGCGGCAATGGCCGGATCTGCTGGGAAAATCGTTCCCGCCCAAGGGCGAGGGGCAGTTTCCGATCGCGGCCTATTCGGAGTTCATGCCGGCGCCGCGCATCGGGCGAAAACCTTACGGCACTTGGGTGTTTGCCGCGCTGAGCGAGGCGGAGCCGTTTTCGTGGAAAGTCACGGCGCGTGAGGAAATGCAGTTTCTGCGGCCGGGGCTGGAGAGTGTTGGCGGGCAGCTGATCAACGATCTGGTGGCGGTTGCCCAGGGGAAAACCGCCAATCACATCGGCGCGCTGCATCTGGCGGACAATCCGTATTGGCCGGAGGCCTTGGCCAAGGGCGTGACGGCGCTCAAGCACGAGCGCTTTACGATCCTGTCGCCGCTCGCCCTGTCGCGCACGCAGGACGACAAAGGCCGCTCGCGCTGGACGTTGTTTGGCGGCAGCGACAATGGACCATCGCGTGGCTTCTGGCAGAGTTTCTATGCCGGACCGGACCAGGAACTGCCGGCGGCGCGAGGCAAGGCGCTGCTGGGGTGGTTGCTCGGCGAGATATTCGGTTTGCCGGCGGCGGCGTTGAAGAACTTCATGGCGGCCGGCCTGCGCGTGTTGCCCGATCTTGTGGACGACGATTTCCCGCATTGGAGCGCGACCTCGCCGCCGGGCTGGATGAACGATCTTCTGTTGGCGGACGAAGACAGTTTGGTGGATACCAAGTATCTCCTGACGTTCCGTCCGTTCGCGCGTCTGTCCCAGGCCACCCAGTCAGCCTACCTCGCGGGCCATTTACAGATCCTCCCCTATCCCGGCTCGCTCGTGTTCTGGGGTTCTCCGCACTACCGGCAACTCGCTCGCGCCCTGCCCGGCGCGATGGAAATCCCGCTGCTCCAAAGCATCGCGCGCCACGAAAGCAATCACGGATTGCGCGTGCCGCAATCGGGCTGGATGTTCGAGAAGCCCGCGGGCAAGGGCGTCAAAGCGCATGACGCCAGCCTCGGGCCGTTGCGCAACGATTTCCGCCGCAGCCATCGTTGGGAATGGCTGGAGCGAAACGCCGATCCCGAGGGCGACACGCTCGACCAGGGCATCCAGCGCGTGCTGTTCAGTGCGCACCCGGACGATGTCGGGTTGTACGGCAAGCCGATGGCGCGCAACGCGCAAGTCTGGACCGCCGGGTTTGATGCGCTCTTGCACGGGCCGGTGGCGCTTGGCGACGATATCCGCGAAGTCATCGAGATGATCTCCGCAGGCGGATCGTTCGGCTACCGCATGTATTATCCGCCCATGACCATCGGCGACACGCCGGTGCTGTGGCATCGGCCGCTGGTGGCGTATCGCGACGCCAAGGGCGTGACGCAGGTTATGGTGGATGCGCTGACGGGCTATCTCTCGGCCAACGAGCCGGGCGCTCCGTTGGCGGATGAAGTGGTGCTGTGGCCGGAGTTCGAGACCACCAAGTCAGCCGAACCGCCGTTGCCCGCCAAAAGCCCCGCCAAGGCCGAGGCGCGGGCGCTCGCTCATCTCAACCTGCGCAAACTGTCCTATGCGCGCCAAATGCTCGGCAACGGCAAGCTGCCGGAAACCTTTGCGCGCTCGTTGCTGTCGGCAGACCGAGAATTTTCCTATCTCGATTGGATCGCCCAAGCGGCGAAATCGCAGGCGGACAATCCCGTCGTGAGCGAGGGCCTGGGCGGGGCGGTAAAATTTTTGGCGCCCGAGAAGCTGAAGGCCAACCACGCGCTCACTTACGACAAAACCGCCAACCGCGCGTTTGAGGTCGCTTTTTGGCAGACTATCGCTCAGCTCTCGATGGGCGAGTACACCACGAAAAACAACGCAGACGTCACTATGGACCCCGTGACGCTAAAGCACCGCGACCGCAAAGATCGCGATCTCGATCCCATGGGAGATTATCTGATCACGTACTATAAGGACGTGATCGCCAAGGCCGGCATGACCGGCAAAGCGCACGGCGGCGAACACCGTTTCCAGTGGCGCACCGATTTCGATTTTGAGTGGATGGGGGGCTGGAAACTGAACCAGGGCGAGGCGGCCGAGCGCAACATCATCTGCGTCATCCCCGGTAAGAACCGCAAGGAGGCCGTCGTGCTCGGCGACCACTACGACACGGCCTACATGGAGGACGTCTATGGCTATGGCGACTACAAGGGGGATCGCGCTCGCGTCGCCGCTGCCGGAGCGGACGACAACTGTTCGGCTACCGCCACGCTCATGCTGGCCGCTCCCATTCTCCTGGAGATGAGTAAGCGCGGCGATCTGGAGTGCGATATCTGGCTGGTGCATCTGACGGGCGAAGAGTTTCCCTCCGATTGTCTTGGCGCGCGCAATCTTTCGCAATCGCTGATCGAGGGCTCGCTGACATTGGGCGTGGGCGGAAAGAAGGTCATTGACCTGTCCGGCACGCGGGTGCGCGGCGTCTACGTCATGGACATGATCGCGCACAACAACGACAACCACCGCGATGTGTTCCAGATGGCGCCAGGGACGGACCCGCAATCCATGTGGCTGGCGTTGCAGGCGCAGCGCGCGGCCGAGCTCTGGAAACTCGGCTGCGACGGCTGGAACGAGGCGCCCGAGCGCAAAAAGGCCAAGCGCGGCAAACGCAGCACCGATCCAGCGAAAGTTCCCGCGTTGGCAAAACACCTCGCGCCGCTTGGAGAAGTCCGCCCCTACTTCGATCCCAAGAGCACGCTGTTCAACACCGACGGCCAAGTATTTTCCGACGCCGGCGTGCCCGTCGTATTGTTCATGGAGAACTACGACATCACGCGCCAGGGTTATCACGATCAGCATGACACCATGGAGAACATCGACCTCGATTATGGCTCCGCCGTCGCCGCCATCTGCATCGAGTCCGCCGCGCGCGCAGCGACGCAATCGCCGCCCGACTTCGAGGCCATCCGCAACAAGGCGATGGGCGGGTGAGGCGCACGCGGAGCGTTCTGCTCGTCGTTCTATTGGTCCTGATCGCCGGCTCGATCTTTGTCGCCCTGCGGCTGGGCGACATCCCCATGGCCATTGGCCGCGCCATGCCGCTCGATCTGTCCGCGCCCAACCAGATTTTCCGCGATTGGCGCATTGCTGCCCTGATGAAGGACCGCGATCTCTGCGCAAAGGTGCTGCGCCAACCCTTGGTGCGCGCCAGCCCGATCGACGACAAGCCGATGAGCGACGGCTGCGGCTGGACCAATGCCTTGAGCGTCACCGAGACCGGCGGCGCCAGCATTGTGGCTGCTCCGCTCAGCTGCCCGGCGACGGCCGCCCTCACGCTGTGGATGCTGCACGAGGTGCAACCGGCCGCTCAGCGCCTGCTTGGCCATCGGGTCACCGGCATCAAGACCTTTGGCACCTATTCCTGTCGCGGCATCAATGGCAATGCCTACGCCGACCGCTTGCGGGCGCTGCATCTGCCGGTGCCGCGCAGCCAGCATGCCACGGCCAACGCCATCGATATCGCCATCTTCGAACTCGACAACGGCGACAAGGTCAGCGTTCTGACCGATTGGCCGGGGCGCGGCGCCAAAGCCGATTTCCTGCACAGCGTTCACGAAGGCGCCTGCCGGTTCTTCCGCGTCGTGCTCGGCCCGCACGCCAACGCCGCGCACGCCAACCACTTCCACCTGGACCGCGGCCCTTGGCACACCTGCGAGTGAGGTCAAACGTCGTCGACGATGGCTGATTGGTGATTGGTAGGGGCGCACAGCAGTGCGCCCGGCGCGCCGCATCTGATGGACTAACAATGTCGCACGCCGGGCGTGCTGCTGCGCGCCCCTACGCAATTGGCATCCGAGTTCCCTGACAACGATGGGATAAGATCAATGCAGGCCGGGACGAGGCTTCGCCGCCGTGATCGCAGCGCTTGACAGCCATCGCTTCCGCCCCCTATCTGGCGGGCAACTGGTTCGGGTGCGTAGCTCAGCGGGAGAGCATTCGCTTCACACGCGAGGGGTCGCAGGTTCAATCCCTGCCGCGCCCACCAGTTTTCCTCTCAAGCAATCAACCAGCCGTCCGGATAGGTATCGTCCGTGTACATGCGCAGCGCCGCCGGCCGCTTGAACCAATGGCGCGGCGCGATGGTCAGGCCGTCCGGGCGCGCATCGAGGTACGCCCCCCACCAGCTGAAGGATGAGTTGGCGACGATGTGGTGGCGGCAAGACGAGATCAGATGCATGTCGTCGAAGGCCGTCGTTCCTTCCGGAAAGATCAGGCCTGGCACGTCCGTCAACAGCTCCCGCGCCGCCGGCTGATCGTCGGTGACCACGAAGATGCGAGGTTTTGGTGCGATGCGGCGCAGCAGTCCGAGGGCGTTCAGATAATAGTCGGCGCCGAGCGTCGTGAAGATGTCGGCGTTGGCGGCCACGGACACATAGTCGCCGCGCCGGATGTGCAGCGCGATGCTGTCGTCGCCCGCCGCTTGCGCCGCGACGTCGCGGCCGGCGTCCGAGATCAGGGGTTTGAGATCGAAGGCGGCGCGCACCTCTGGAACAACATTGTCAAAGTAGCGCGGCGATTGGAAAAAGCCACGTAGAAAGACATTGCCTGTCAGAGCCAGAAACTCCGGATCGAAATGATGTCCGCGCTGCCGCCAGATGGTAGTCGGATGGGCGGGGTCGCCAGCGATCAGCCCACGTAGATAATGCAGCGGCGCGGCGCGGCGCGAAAACTGCCAGCCGTCGCCTTCGATCAGCCTGGCCTTCAGGTTGAATGCAGCCAGCTCAAACTTGCGCTGCTTCATACGCAGGATTTTGTCGATCCCGAACTCCAGATCGGCCCCCAGCCGCTGCGCCAGCGCCATGCCGGCCGCCGCGCAAAACATCTGATTGCCCAGGCCGCCGACCACGCGCACGCGCACCGTCGGTGGTTGGCGCGTTGTTGGTCCTGATGCCGGCATTGCGCTGTCCCGAGGCTGAAATCCGCCGCCAGCAGTAGTTGTCGCCTAGCCGATTGTCCAGGGCGCCGCCACCCTTGAGCGCCGTGCGCCCCGTCCCCACTTACCAAGGACAGAAAACATGTCAGGTGAGGATCATGGCCCAAGTCTTGAGGCAAGCCGCCGCCAACGGCCGTTCGGACGCCGAACTGCTCGACGCTTATTCGCAGGCCGTGATTGGCGCGGTCGAAATCGCCGGGCCAGCGGTGGTGCATGTGCAGGTGGAGGGCGCCAGCGGGCGGGGGCGCGGCCAACAAAAGCGTGGCTCCGGCTCGGGCGTGCTGATTTCGCCCGATGGCCTGATGCTCACCAACCATCATGTGATCGCCGGAGCGGAGAAAATCGCCATCGTGCTCGACGACGGCCGTCATCTGGGCGCGCGCGTGCTGGGGCAGGATCCCGAAACCGACTTGGCTGTTTTGCGCGCCGAGAGCACCGAACGGTTTCATGCCGCCGAATTCGAGGATTCCAAGCGCGTCCGCCCCGGGCAGCTGGCCATTGCGATCGGCAATCCGCTGGGGTTCCAATCCAGCGTGACGGCGGGCGTCGTCAGCGCCACCGGCCGGTCGCTGCGCTCGCAGTCGGGCGCGCTGATTGACGACGTCATCCAGACCGACGCCGCGCTCAATCCGGGCAATTCCGGCGGCGCGCTGGTGACCTCAGCGGGCCGCGTCATGGGCATCAATACGGCCATGATCATGGGCGCGCAAGGCATCTGTTTTTCGGTGGCGAGCAACACGGCGCTCATTGTGCTGACGGAGCTCCTTAAGCACGGCCGGGTGCGGCGCGCGCGCATCGGCATCGCGGGCAGCCACGTGCCGCTGCCCCGGCGCATCGCCCATGCCAACGGCTTGTTGCAAGGCAGCGCCGTGCAGGCGGTCGAGGTCCCCGCCGGCAGTCCGGCCGATCGCGCGGGCCTGCAAGCCGGCGATGTCGTGGTGGCGCTGGACGGCCAGACCATCGAGGCCGTGGACGATCTGCTGCGCGTGCTCGACGCGGATCGGATCGGGATCGAGATCGAGATGAAGGCGTTGCGGCGTGGACAGATGCAGGTGCTGAAGGTGACGCCCGTCGAGAAGGTGTAGGTTCCTCGCCGCTAGACAATCCGCGGTTGTAATGTGTTGGCGCGCGATAGTGTTCTTGTTCGTTATTCCCGTGAAGGCTCTATTATAAGACCATCCCGCAATTGCTTTGACGCGTGCTTAGTCATGTAGGGGCGACCCGTGGGTCGCCCTCG
>JANMVX010000183.1:0-21781 GCA_031393505.1 Hyphomicrobiaceae bacterium
CGAGGGCGACCCACGGGTCGCCCCTACATCGGCGGACAACGTCAATTCTGCTGCAGCAAGGTCTGCCAAACGTCGTCGTTGCCGGCGGTCTGCGGCGCGCCCATCGCGGGCAACTGGGACACTGTCGCACGAATCTTCAGCGGGCTCGGTAGCGTCTGGGCTTCACCGGCGGCGACGCGCGCGCCCTGATACCAGGGCTGCTTCAGCAGGAACTGCTCGGCATAGGTATCCTCGCCAATCAGCGGCGCCATTTTCAGATAGCGCACGCGCACCGGGGCGGTGCCGAAGCGCGTCACCCCTAGGAGCTGGGCGGCGCGCTTGCTGAGATCGACGATGCGGCCCGCCTTGTACGGGCCGCGATCGTTCACGCGCACCACGATGGTGCGGCCGTTGGCGGTGTTGGTCACCTGCACGTAGCTCGGCATCGGCAGCGTCGGATGCGCTGCCGAGAGATGATGCATATTGTAGATTTCGCCGTTGGCGGTCGATTTGCCGTTGAAGTCGGGGCCGTACCAGGAGGCGATGCCCTGTTCGTCGTAGCCCGCGCCGGCGCTCGGATAATACCAGTTGCCGGCCACCTCATAGGGCTTGCCGATTTTCACCGCGCCCTGACGGTTTGGCGCGCGCGGCACCGGCGCGGGTGGCGGCGAGGCTGGGACGGGCAGCGGCACCACGATGTCCTGCGGGGCCGGCAAGGCCGAGGGAGCGATCAATTGCATGGCCGGGATGGGTTGCGGGATCGGATCGGCCGAGCAGGCGGCAAGACTCGCGCATACAACTGCGGCCGCGCTCGCCCTAGCGACGGGGCGCGTCAAACGATCGAGCCCTTCGGCCCGGGACAAACCATACACCATTGAACAACCACCCCGAAGTCCGCCTGCCGGCAGGGCCCCCTTAAGGGGATCTCGCGAGCCGGGGCCGGACAGCCGAAAATCTTAGGCGAATCATGCCTTAGCGATATTAGGGTGAGGTAAATCGTCCAAACTAAGACAGAATTCAGCCATCCCCAGGAATCGGGCCCGGACTTGCGAATGCGGCGGATACACCGGACGCCTACGGCGCCAGTTGTTTCAGGATACCGTCGATCTTGTCAGCAAAGACCTTGAACTTTGGCTCAACCGGGCCTTTCGCCAACCTAGCCTTGGCTGCCGATTGGGACTTGCGCATCATGACGACGCCTTCGTCCTTGCGGTCCATCATTATGAGCTGAACGCCCGTGGACGCATAGGTTGTCGCCAACGTGCCCTGACGCTCCGCATTCGTTGCGTCTCCAGCCGCCAGCCGCTCGCTTATTGAAAGGCTCTCCTGCAGCGTCCGCAGCGCAGCGGTGGTGTCACCTCTTGCTTGCAGCAACGGCGCAAGTTTCGTTAGCGTCAGCGCCAGATCGTCTTGCCATTTCGTGTTGGCCGCATCGATGGCAGCAAGTTGGCGCGTGATGACGAGCCCATCTTCGATGCTCTTAAGCGCTTGCACCGGCTTGCCCTGGTCAGCGAGAATTTCTCCTTGCCGGCGCAAAGTGTAGCCAACCATGCGTTGGAACAGCACATTTTTTGGATCGCGATCACGGATCGGCGTGATCGTGGCGAGGTTTTCGCGATAAAAGTCCAGCGCTTTGCTTTGATCGCCCGCCGAAAACGCGGCATCGGCTAGGCGCTCGCGGACAACCGCCAGACTGTATTGGCGATCCGTGTTGCTGGGATCGGACGTGACAAGGCGCTCCAAACTGTCGAAGGCCGACTGAAAGGTCATCAGAGCTTCGGCATGCCGACCGTTCAGATCGAGAGAGTCGCCGAGATTGGTTCGCACGATGGCGCTGTCGTTGCGCCAGCGGGCGTTCCCAGGGTCAGCAATTGCTAGACGATCCAATATCGCAAGGCTCTTTCGGTAGCGCTCAACTGCGTCGGTCTGCTTACCGTCGGACGATAAGGCGTCCCCAAGTTTCTTGAAAGCGGTGGCGAGATCGCGTTGCCAGATGGCATTGGCTGGTTCTTCAGCCGCGATGCGCTCAAGGATGGTGCGGCTCTGCTCCAACTCCGCGACAGCGGCCGCCGACTGGCCTTCGTTGTTCAAGATGACGGCTACCCGGTCGTGCGCGCCCGCCAATCTATGCTGCAGTTCGCCGTCCGACGCATCGGCCGCCGCAAGGGCTTGCAACGCTGCCAAGCTGGCGCGGTAGTCTTTCAGCGCCTCGGTCTGCTCGCCACGAAACAGGTGTAGATCGCCCAGTTTGGCCTCGGCGACGGCCAGATCACCCCGCCACCCCGCGTTGCCCGGATCGGACGCCACCAGGCCCGTGAGAATCTTCAGCCCCCGATCGATCGCCTCGGCCTGTTTAACCGAATCCCCTTGCGCGCCATAAGTGTCGGCGAACTCCAGCATCATGCCGGCCTGGCTGCGGCGCAGCTCCTGGTTCTCGCCGGAACTCTTGACCAGGTCGTCGATGGCGGTTTGCGACGCGCCGAGGATTTTCCGCACGGTTTCGGTGCGCATGCCCTCCTGGTTGCGCAGGCCTTGCGCAATCTCGAAGATCAGACTGTCGGCGCTCTGCTTGGCCGTAGCGAAATTGCGCTCCGCCACCGCGCGCTGACGCACCGCCTCGCGCCGGTTGATCTCGGCCCAGATCGCGAGCCCGCCCAGCCCGAGCGCCACCGCCGACAGCCCGGCGATCCAGGCGCGCTGCCGTTTGCGTTGCGCCCGCTGTTCGCGGCGAAAAATTTCGTCGGTGCCAAAACCGGTCAGTCGGGCCACAATCTTGGCCAGCGTCAGCTGCTCGCCATCGCCAGCGTCGCGCAGATCGGCCGCGAGTACGGAAACAGGGCGATCACTGATGACCCCGTCCGGCGTCACGTCAAAGCGCAGCGCCGGCGCAAAGCATTCATTCTCGGGATGATCCGGCGCGCCCGCCGCGATCACCGGGATGACTGGCCGGTCCGGGTGGCGCGAGCGGAACAGCCGGATCTCATTGTTCACATAGGCGCTATTGGCAGAGGCGGGCGTGCACAGCACCACCAGCGCGGCCGAAGCGTCGAGCGCGGCGATGGTCTGCTCGGAGAGCGCGGCGCCGGCGGTGAACTCATCCCGATCGCGAAAGATCGGACGCAACTGGCGCGGCACTGGCCCCATGGCCGTGACGCGGCCGGCGAGGTCGTGATCGATGCGATAGGCCTCAAGCTGGCGATGGAGACGCACGCCGCGGCGCGAATCGGCGTGGCTGTAGGAGATGAAGGCCCGGTATTTCAGTGCAACAGCGGAGGGCAAGGGCGGCTCCCTTGGGTTCGTTACACAGCCAAGCGTGGTTCCTAACACGGCGGCTCAGATACGTACATTTCTCTGGTAGCCCGACCGCAGCGCGCGGTCCGGCGGCAAGCGCGGCGACAGATGGCGCGGATAGGGCAACAGCGCGCCGCTGCGCCCGGCCGGTCCAAGCATCGCCGTCACTTGCTCGATGGTTCGATCCCGTACGCCCAAGTCCCGCAAGTGATCGGCGGTGTTGCGCACATACTCAGCGTTGGGGCCGGAAACGCCTTTGCTGGCGAGCACGATGCGGGTTTGCACGGCGACCGGCAACGTGCCGGCATATTGGCGCGCGTAGGGATTGGCGACGAACGTCAGGGCGCGCACGATCGGAGCGGCCTCACTGCGCAGCTGGACCGGGCGCATCTCGGCGCGGTAGACGCCGGTCACCTGTTCGCGATCACGAAGGTAGGCAACGGTGGCAGCCACGTCGGCCGCCGCGACGCGGAACGCCATGCCTTCGCAATGGCCACCAGCATCAAGGCCGAACACCAGGCCGGGAAACTCCGATGAGCCCCGGTACCGCACCGAGAATATGCACAGATCGCGGTGGAACCCGGTGAGCACCGCCCGGTGCTGCTCGACGAACGCAAACCCTGGCTTCCACATGAGGGAACCGTAGCCGAACACCCAAAGGTCGGGTCCGCTCATGACTTAGGCGGCACGGGCAGCCCGCCGCGTCCGAAGTTGGGAGCAGCGGTGTCCTGCCCCGCCGTGATGATGCTCTTGCGGATGGCCCGCGTGCGCGTGAAAAACGCCTGCAGCGCGTCGCCATCGCCCCAGCGGATGGCGCGTTGCAACTGCGCCAGGTCCTCGTTAAAGCGGCCGAGCATGTCGAGCACGGCGTCCTTGTTGTTCAGGAACACGTCGCGCCACATGATCGGGTCCGAGGCGGCAATGCGGGTAAAATCGCGAAAGCCGCCGGCCGAGAATTTGATCACTTCCGATTGCGTCACCGTCTGCAGATCGTCCGCCGTGCCCACGATATTGTAGGCGATCAGCTGCGGCAGATGGCTGGTGATGGCCAGCACGAGGTCGTGATGGGCGGCCTCCATCAGTTCGACGTTCGAGCCGCAGGCTTCCCAGAAGGCTTTCAGTTTGGCGACAGATTGGGGCTCGGCTTCGGGTGGCGGCGTGAGAATGCACCAGCGGCCGTCAAAGAGGGTGGCGAAGCCAGACTCGGGGCCGGAGTACTCCGTGCCCGCCACCGGATGGCCTGGGATGAAATGGACGCCGGCCGGAATATGCGGGCCGACATCGCGCAGGATGGCGCCTTTTACGGAGCCGACGTCGGTGACGATGGCGCCGGGCGCGAGCGCGCTGGCCATTTCGGCGGCGATGGCTCCGCAGACTCCCACCGGGGCGCAGAGAATGACCAGATCGGCCCCGGCGACCGCAGCGGCAGGCGACTCAAAAGCCTCGTTGATGAGCCCCAGCTCCAGCGCCTTGGCGCGTGTGGCCGACGTGCGCGCATGCCCCGTGATCCGCCCCGCCAGCCCCTTGCGCCGTATGGCATGGCTGATCGACGAGCCAATCAGTCCGATCCCGATCAGGGCGACATGGCGAAACATCGGGGCGGTCATGGGCAGCGTCCTTGCTACGGTGTCAGGAACTTGCGACTTGCAAGTGCCTGACACCCAGTCACTTGCCGCGGGACCAACTGGGTGTCAGACACTTATTGCTGATCGAGCCCCTGCTCTCTACCGGCAAGATGGGCGCAAGCGCAATAAGTGCCTGACACCGGGACACGGTTCCCTCCTCTCCCCTTCGCGCACTTTCTTCACGCGAAGGGGAGAGGAGAGTGCGGAGCAACCTCCCTATTGACATCGCCCCCCCTTGCGCCATGAACAGCCCTAGCAAAACCGAGCCGGAGGCTGCAGCGGACGTGGCGGGTCAGGACCAGGCAATTTTTGGGGTGAGCGTCCCGTCCGCAAGCCTCGGCGCTGACGTGGTCGCTGAGGGCGTGCGCACGACCTTGCGCGACCATCAAATGGATGGCTCGGCGCACCTGCCGGGCGAAGGCGAGATCGCGACTTTTCCCGAATCGGAGCCGCTGCCGCTTGATTGCGGCGTGGCGCTCGGGCCGTTCTCCATCGCCTATAAGACCTACGGCACGTTGAACGTGGACAAAACCAACGCCGTGCTGGTTTGCCACGCGCTGACTGGCGACCAATATTGCGCCAGCGAAAACCCGGTGACCGGCCGCGAGGGCTGGTGGACGACCATGATCGGGCCCGGCAAACCGGTCGATACGGACCGCTATTTCGTCATCTCATCGAACATCCTGGGCGGCTGCATGGGGTCGTCGGGACCGGCGTCTCTCAACCCGAAAACCGGCAAACCCTACGGGCTCGATTTCCCGGTCATCACCATCGCCGACATGGTGCGCGCGCAGGTGCGCCTGATCGATCATCTCGGCATCAAGGACCTGTTCTGCGTCATCGGCGGCTCGATGGGCGGGATGCAGGTGCTGGACTGGGCGGCGAAATACCGGGAGCGCGTGTTTACGGCGGTACCCATCGCCACCGCCGCGCGCCATTCCTCGCAGAACATCGCGTTCCACGAGGTGGGCCGCCAAGCCGTGATGGCCGATCCCGATTGGCGGCGCGGGCGCTATCTGGAAGAAGGCGCGACGCCCCGCAAAGGTCTCGCGGTCGCGCGCATGGCCGCGCATATCACCTATCTTTCGGAAGAAGCGCTGCACCGAAAATTTGGCCGCAACCTGCAAGCACGCGACGTCAAAACATTCTCGTTCGACGCCGATTTCCAGGTCGAGAGCTACCTGCGCCATCAGGGCTTTGGCTTTGTCGACCGCTTCGATCCCAATTCCTACCTCTACATCACGCGCGCCATGGACTATTTCGACTTGCCGGCCGAGTTCGAGGGCAAATTGGCCAACGCGCTCGGCGGCACGCAGACACGCTTTTGCGTCGTCTCTTTCACCGGCGATTGGCTCTATCCCACGCGCGAGAGCCGCCAGATCGTGCAAGCGCTCAACGCTGTCGCCGCCAACGTCAGTTTTGTGGAGATCGAGAGCGACAAGGGCCATGACGCCTTCCTGCTGAACGAACCGGAGTTTTTGGCGACCGTATCGGGATTTTTGAACGCAGCGGCGCGACGGCGCGGGTTGGCGCCGGCGCGGTTGGGGCTGTGAGGAATGTAGGGATGAGGTATGAGGGACGAGGGATGAAGGCGCCGCAAGGAACTCATCCCTCATCCCTCTTACCTCATCCCTCCCACCCATGACCCGCGCCCCCAAATCCAAGGACTACGACGCCGAGGACGCCGCGCCCGAGGCTGACCGCCTCGAGGGTTTTCCGCATCCGCGCGAGACCGAAACGCTGATCGGCCAAGCCGCCGCTGAAGCCACGCTCGCCGAAGCCCTGTCGGGCGGCCGCATGCACCACGCCTGGCTGCTCACCGGCCCCGAGGGCGTCGGCAAGGCGACGCTGGCGTACCGCTTCGCCCGTACCGCGCTTTCTTCGCCCGGCGAACGCGGAGAGGGCCTCTCGATCCCCCGCGACAGCGTGGTTGCGCGGCAAGTGCGAGCCCTCTCCCACCCCGGCCTGATGCTGATCCGCCGCGCGTACAACCGCGAGACCAAGAAGCACACCCAAGGCATTCCGGTCGACGAGGTGCGGCGCATAAAGGACTTTTTGCAGCATTCGGCCAGCACGGGAGCATACCGCGTCGTCATCATCGACCGCGCCGAGGAGATGGCCGCCGCCGCCGCCAACGCTGTGCTGAAATCGCTGGAGGAGCCGCCGGCAAGAACGGTGTTCCTGCTGGTGAGCTCGGAGCCCGGGCGGCTGCTGCCGACCATCCATTCCAGGTGCAGGCGGTTGGATGTGTTGCCACTGGGCGAGGCGGAATTGAAGGCTGCTGTAGTCTGGGCTTTGGCAGCAGCGGGCGCCGAAGCCGTCAAGGCTTCCGACCTCGCCCTGGTCACGGCTCTGGCCGAAGGCAGCGTGCGCCGCGCGTTGCTGCTGCTGACGGGCGGCGCGGCCGAAATGCACGGCAAGATCGTGGCGATGTTGACCCGGCTGCCGCGCCTGGACGTCGAGGCCGTGCACCGCCTGTCGGATGGGCTCACGGGCGCCGCCAACGAGCCAGAATTCCTGATGTTTTTCAGCCTGCTGCAAGGCGTGATCGCCCGCTGCCTGCGCCGCGCCGCCACGGGGGCGGCGATGCTGCCGTCCGAAGCCGCGTTCGGCGCACGGCTGGCCGAGGCGGGGCCGGCGGGGCTGGCCGCCTGGGCCGAGGCCTGGGAGGCGGTGGCGCGCGAGAAGGGTGAGGCGCTGGCGCTGAACTTGGATCGGAAGGCGCTGGTGATCGGGGTGTGGGAGCGGTTGCGGCAAGCAGCGTAGGGCGCAATTGGCCTTTTTTTCTTGGCCGTATTGCGCCACCGGAGGTGCGACGGCACGCGTCCGTTGAGTTCAACCTCCGACCCTTCCCGCGCCTTGAGACGGCGCAATACGGCGAAGTGGCCGATTGCGCCCTACGGTCTGACATTGCAGCCGCGAAAGGACAACCCTCATGACCGGGATCATCCGTGGATCCGCCAATGTGTTCGCCGACATCGGCCTGCCCGACGCCGAGACGTATCGGCTCAAGGCCGACCTCGTGCTGCGGATCGGCGCGCTGATCGAGGCGGCCGGGCTCACGCAGGCGCAAGCGGCCAAGCGGATGGAAATGACGCAGCCGGACCTGTCGAAGATGCTGGGCGGCCGCTTCCGTCCGATCTCGCTGGAGCGGCTGATGCGCTGCCTGGTGGCCCTGGGCCAGAGCGTGACGATCGAGGTGGGGCCGCCGAAGGGGGCGGCGGGACGGGCGGGTTGAGGTGGTGGTCGTGGGGACATGATCTTCATCATCGCCGGCCAATGACGTCCGATGTAACCACCGATCTGATTCCGGCGAAGAAAGGAGCGATTGTGAGGAGCGGGGGAAAAGGTGAGATAGCCTTCCCGCCGAGCCTTGCGGAACAATGCGCGGATCTCAACTTGATGTCTGAAACGACGATCAATTCACAGGTGCGAGCTCAAGCTCTTTCAGCAGTTTGAGAGCCTTCTCCAAACGACCTTGCCCAGTCTTGCCCGCCTTCCGAATCTCAATTTCGGACTTCCAGTCTGCCACGCGCTCCACCATTGCCAACCAGTGAACGGTAGATGCAAGTTCTAAGACAGTCGAATTTACATCTTTGAGTTTTGCCAACAGGTTTCTTGCGTCACCAGCCTTTAGACCACCAACGGCATCTGGTGTCTTCCTTGCCTCTGGCATCTTGAAAGTACTGAATGATGTGGCCAAACCATCAGATGTCATCGTCTCTTCGCGAAGTCCCTCAAAGAACTTTGCGTCTGACACCGCATCCCATAGGTCTTCCGAATACGGACCATAGTGATAATAGAAGTACGACGCGCCACTTTGCAGCCCTTTGTTATCTAGCAGATACATAATCTTCTGTAGCCGAACGCGGCCTGTGAGCTCGCCTCCTGCCAAAAGGACCAGATCGGCCACCAATTCATGTAGCTTTGCCATCCTGTCATCCCCCAATATCAGAGACCGTTTTGCGGACTGATTCGTCAAGGAAGTAATAACGGAGAATTTCCTGAGGCTCTTTCAGGGACCCAATCGGGCCGGAGAGCTTGGCAATGTCGTCGACGGTTTTGTCGTTGCGTTGAATGTGGACCCGCTTGTGAAGCGGCACAGCCTCTCTCCGATGATCAGCATAAACGGATAGTTTTGGCCGATCGACAAATATCGTCTTGCCATCATCTTTTTCCATCAGTTCGTCGATCTTTTTGCGGCGCGCCCTGTCGAGTTTGGTGGGGCTCAAGACGTTGATCTCAATTGGTTTCATGGGCTTCCTGTCGCGTAACCGCAGCGACAATGTTCGCAAGTGATCGTCTTTGGCGCTGCACGACGCCTCAAGAGCGGCCCAAACAACTGTGTCATCGAGCTTCATGTATTCCCGCAATGTCGGTGTGTCCGACGAGTAGTAAGTGACCAAAGGATGGTTGTCAGGAAGAGCCGATGTCTCAATCATGCTGTCCCTCACAAGAGTGGCGAGACGCTGCAAAAAGGCAGTCAAGAGGCGCTCAAAGCCGCGCGTCGTCTTGTGATAGTAGACTTGGCTGAACAGGTGATATCGGGCCAAAAGGAAGGCTTCAGCAGCTTGTGAAGCCTTCTCGGTAAAGCAGAAGGTCTCAACTTCCAAAGGAGTGCTATCGCCTGACCCCTCACTTTCGCCGCGAACCTTGGCCACTCTCAAATTGTCCTTTAGCCAGTCAAAATCAATCCCACCCGCACCTGAGCCTGTCATCAGTTTGTCACGCTGAAGATAATCCAGCCGGTCGGCATCAAATGAACTTGAAACTACCGCTCCGTAGATGTCCTGCGGGGTAGCAGTCAGCAGGCGAGCAATGTCATCAGCCATTGCTCCATCGGCGAGAAACACTTCCCGAAGTGCAGCCCGAACAGCACCGTCTTTCGACTTTATGATTTCCGCCGTCCAAGATTCATGGTGCCGAAAGGCCCCGGGAATCGCTTTCAGCCGTTCTTGCTCGGAAACCTCGAATGCATGACTGAAGGGGCCGTGACCCAGGTCATGCAACAAGGCCGAAAGCAAAGCAACCTTACGGTGCTGATCGCTCCAACGATCCCCAGAAATCAGGGGTTTTGCGACGTCGATAAGCTGCCTCGCCAAATGAAACACGCCAATCGAATGGGAGAATCGATTGTGTGTCGCTCCTGGAAAAACAAGCTCCGAAAAACCGAGCTGCTTCACCCGTCGCAACCGCTGGAATTCTGGCGTGTCTATGAGCTTCCAGGCAGCTCGATCTACTTCATCGACCATGTCAAAAACAATCAGTCCGTGGACGGGGTCCCTCAACCGTTTGGTGTGTCTTGGCATGAAGCACTTTCAGAACATATAGAGAACAACATGTCGTGTCTACATTCGATTTGTAGCTGATTCGTGGAATCGAGTTTTGCCTTCCTTCGAGGCATCGGGATTGATGACCGAACGTCTGCCGAATGCCCACTAGGTAAAGTCCGGCTTTCGTCAGCATCGAACCTCCCGCGACGTGCATCAAGACGGCGCAATACGGCGAAGAGGCCTATTGCGCCCTACGCCCCAATCGGGCACCACCTCCCCATGCCCCAGCAAAAACCCTTCTACCTCACCACCCCCATCTTCTACCCCAACGGCGTGCCGCACATCGGGCACGCCTACACAGCCCTCGTCACCGACGCCATCGCGCGCTTCGAGCGGCTGGACGGGCGAAAGGTGTTCTTCCTCACCGGCACCGACGAGCACGGGCTGAAGATGCAGCAGACCGCCATCAAGGAGGGCATCTCGCCTCAGGCGCTGGCCGACAAAAACTCGGCCGTGTTCCGGCAGATGGAGGACACGCTCAACTGCGGCTACGACGACTTCATCCGCACCACCGAGCCGCGGCACCATGAGGCGTGTGCGGAGCTGTGGCGGCGCGTGGAGGCGGCGGGCGACATTTATCTGGCGAAATACACCGGCTGGTATTCGGTGCGCCAAGAAGCCTATTTCGACGAGAAGGAGACCACGCTCGGCACCGATGGCGTGCGCCGCGAGCCGTTGGGGTCGCCCGTCGAGTGGACCGAGGAGGAGACCTACTTTTTCCGGCTTTCAAAGTACCAGGACCGCCTGCTGGCCCACTACGCCGCCAATCCTGATTTCATCCTGCCGCCTGAGCGCCGCAACGAGGTGGTGAGTTTCGTCGAGGGCGGGCTGAACGATCTGTCGGTGTCGCGCACCTCGTTCGACTGGGGCATCAAGGTGCCGGGCAGTCCCAAGCACGTCATGTATGTGTGGGTGGATGCGCTGAACAATTATGTCACCGCGACCGGCGCGCTCAATCCGGGTGGCGACAAACGCGGCCTGTGGCCGGCTGACGTACACGTCATCGGCAAGGACATTGTGCGGTTTCACGCCGTATATTGGCCGGCGTTCCTGATGTCGGCGGGGCTGCCGCTGCCGGGACGCGTGTTTGCGCACGGGTTCCTCAACAACCGCGGCGAGAAGATGTCGAAGTCGGTCGGCAATGTCGTCGATCCGTTCGATCAGGTGAAGGCCTATGGGGTCGATGCCGTGCGGTACTTCTATCTGCGCGAGACGCATTTCGGCAACGACGGCATCTATAGCCACGAGCTGATCGTGAACCGCATCAATGCGGATTTGGCCAACGGGCTCGGTAACCTCGCGCAGCGCTCGCTTTCGATGATTGCGAAGAATTTTGGCGGGGTGGTGCCGGCGCCGGGAGCGTTCACGGAGGCGGACAAGGCGATTTTGGCGTCGGCCGATGCGGTGCATGCGATTGCGCGGACCGCCATGAACAAGCAGGCGATAAAGGCTTATCTCGATGCGGTGTGGGCGGTGGTTTCGGAGGGGGATCGCTATTTTGCGAGTGAAAAGCCGTTCGATAAGGGGCACTCGCCCGAGCGTAAAGGGACGATCCTCTATGTGACGGCCGAGGTGGTGCGGCAGCTGGCGATCCTGGCCCAGCCGGCGATGCCGGAGAGCTGCGGGAAGTTGCTGGCACTGTTGGGACAGCCCGATGGCGCGCGGACGTTCGCGGCGCTGGGTGCGGCGGGGCGGCTGAAGGCGGGGACAGTGTTGCCGGCGCCGACGGGCGTGTTCCCGAGGTATGTCGAACCCGAGGCGGCCAAGGGCTGAATGATCGGCTCCGGGGCAGCTAAAACGGGGACAGTTTACTTATATCGCGGCACCGCTATTCGAACGACCAGGACCTTTCGGCGCGATATAAGTAAACTGTCCCCGTTTTAGCCCGAGGCTAGGCGAAGACCCTCCTCTCACCCTTGCGCTTTTTTTTCGCGCAAGGGGGAGAGGAGACCGCGTCTCGCTGCCGACCTCTTGGGAGGCAAGAGCCACGCGGTCGGTGAGGGGCAGAAGCTTGCTCCGTCCCTGGCGCGGCCAGGTGCAAGCCCATCGTCCGTCTCTGTTGCTGCCCCTCTTCCGGCCTTTGGCCACCTTCTCCCCTCGCGAAGAAAAAAGCGAGGGGAGAAGGTGATGGAGCCGCAACCCTTTCGTCGGTATACGAGAGTGTCACCCGAAAGTTCATTGGAGCATTACGTGCTCGTCGATCACCACTGCCACCTTGATTTCCCCGACCTCGCTGCCATCCGCGCTGACGTCCTAGCGCGCGCGAAAGCCGCCGGCGTCGGGCTGCTCGTCACCGTCTGCACGCGGGTAAAACGCTTCGGCGAGGTGGCGGCCATCGCCGATGCCTACCCGCACGTCTACTGCACAGTCGGCACCCATCCGCACAATGCGCATGAGGAGCTGGACATCACCGCGGAGCAACTCGCGCGCTTCGCCAAGCACAAGAAGTGCGTGGCTATCGGCGAGGCCGGGCTGGATTACTTCTACGACTCCAGTCCCCGGGACGCTCAGGAAAAAGGCTTCCGCACCCACATTGCAGCCGCCCGGGCCACCGGCCTGCCGCTGGTCATCCACGCCCGCGATGCCGACGCCGATACCGCGCGCATCCTGGAAGAGGAGTTTTCGCGCGGCAAGTTCACGGCCGTGCTGCATTGCTATACGGGCGGGATGGACCTCGCCAAGCGCGGGCTGGCGCTCGGCCTATACGTCTCATTCTCCGGCGTGATTACCTTCAAAAACTCCCAAGCCCTGCGCGAAGTCGCCGCCGCCGTGCCGCTGGACCGGTTGCTGGTTGAGACGGATGCGCCGTATCTGGCGCCCGAACCGTTCCGGGGCCGCAAACCGAATGAGCCGTCGCTGGTGGTGCATACGGCGCACGCGCTCGCCAAGGTCAAAGGCGTGAGTGCGGACGATCTGGCGCGCGCCACGACTGAAAATTTCCACCGCCTCTACAGCAAAGTCCCCCGCGCCGCCGCCGAGGCCGCCGTCTGATGGCGCTGACGTTCACGATTCTCGGCTGCGGCTCGTCCGGCGGCGTGCCGCGCATCGATGGCAACTGGGGCGCGTGCGATTCGGCCAACCCGAAAAACCGTCGGCGTCGCTGTTCGGCGCTGATCGAGCAGACGGCGCGGGCGGGATCAACGCGGCTGCTCATCGATACCGCACCCGACATGCGCGAGCAGCTGATCGCCGCCAAGGCCAACCATATCGACGCCGTTCTCTATACACACGATCATGCCGATCACGCCCACGGCATCGACGACTTGCGCGCCTATGCGCTGAATGCCCAGGCCAAGGTGCCGGTCTATGGCGACGCGGCGACCATCGGCCTGCTGACGGAAAAATTTCGCTACTGCTTTGTCCCTGCGCCAACCGGCAACTATCCCGCCATCCTGAAGGCGCACGAGATCGAGCCGCTACGGCCCTTGACACTCGGCGGCAAGGGCGGGCTGGTCACGGTCACGCCCTACACGCAAAAACACGGCGAAGCGACGTCGCTAGGCTACCGGATTGGTGGCCTCGCCTATTCTCCCGATGTCAGCGGCATCCCCGAAGAGTCCATCCCGTTGCTCGAGGGGCTGGATGTCTGGATCGTGGATGCGCTCCGCCCGATGCCGCATCCGGGGCATTTCACCGTCAACCAGGCGCTGGACTGGATCGAACGGCTGAAGCCGAAGCGGGCGATCCTGACACATCTGCACGTCGATCTCGACTACGACAAACTCAAGCGCAAGCTGCCGGCCCACGTCGAGCCGGCGTATGATGGCATGGTCATTGAGGTATAAGGGGTCTGACCCCATTGCCGAAATCCGCACAGCATCAACAGGTTAGACCACCAACACAAATAGCGCCGCGTCCGGAAGGACTGGCGCTATAGCGTTCCGTATGTGCCGATAGAATGGGGTCAGACCCCGTCAGCGAAGGGGTCTGACCCCTCAAATTCATCCGCCGTTGGCGGTCTTGGCGCGTTCGGCCAGCAGCTTCTGGCGGCGGATCTTGCTCGCGAAATTCTTCTTCACCAGGTTATTGGTGCGCTGCTTCTGCTGCTCGGATTGCTTCTTCATGACGATCTCGATGTTCAATTATGGATTGGATTGGGGCCTGGATAGCGGACTGCGATGGGTTTGTCACCCCTCTCAATAGCCCGCCGCCCGATCCACCACATTGTCCATCGGCAGCCCGGCTTCATGGCGTGCGAGCTGTTCAAGCACAAACGCCGTCATGGCCTCGGGATCGCTGTCGGCGGCGATATGCGGCGTGATTGTGAGTTTGGGATGCAACCAGAGCGGGCTGTCAGATGCCAGCGGCTCGGTCGCGAACACATCCAGCGAGACGCCCACCAGCGCGCCATCATCGAGGGCGCGCAGAATGTCGGGCTCAACCTGTTGCCCGCCGCGACCGGCATTGATCAGCACTGGCCCGCCCATAGGGCCGTCGCGTTTCAGCCGGCGCAACAGATCGCCGTTGAGGATGCCGGTTGTTTCGGGCGTGAGCGGCAGGAGGCAGACCAGGATGTCAGTCTGGCTCAAAAATAGGGCCAAGCCCCCCTGGCCGGAGTACGCGGGGAAATCTAAGCCATCCTTGGCGGTACGCGACCAGCCGATGACTTTGAATCCCAGTGCGCGCAGCACTTTCGCCGCCGCTTGCCCCAGCACACCAAGGCCCATCAGGCCTACCGTCGCGCTGCTGGCGTCGGTCTGGGGCAACTCGCGCCACAGGCGATGGCGTTGCTGCGCCAGGTAGGCTGGCATCTGGCGGAAGTGATAGAGCGTCTGCAGCACCACCCATTCGGTCATGCGCGCGGTGATGTTGGGATCGACCGCGCGGATGATCGGGATCTGTTTTGGCACGGTGGCGTCGGCCAGGATGGCGTCGACGCCGGCTCCAAGATTGACGATCACTTCGAGATTGGGCAACCGCGCCAGCAATCCGGCCGGCGGCTTCCAGACCATGGCATAGCGGACCGCGCCGAAATACTCGGCGTCGGAGGCGGTCACAACGGAGCGCGGAGGCGCCTGTCGCTTCAGGGCGGCCAGCCAGGGGGCGTTGTCCGATGAGGCGTGCAGCAGGATGGTCATTGCGCGACGAGGCCCTCGGGCGCGACTTCGAGACTTAAGGCGGCGGCCAGCAACGCCTTGGTGTAGCCCGCTTGCGGCGCGTTGAAGATCTGCTCCGTCGGCCCCTCTTCCACCACTTTGCCGGCGCGCATCACAATGACGTAACTCGACAGCGCGCGCACGACGCGTAAATCGTGGCTGATGAACAGGTAGCTCAACTTCCGCTTGGTCTGCAGGTCGCGCAAAAGATCCACGATCTGCGCCTGCACCGACATGTCGAGCGCGCTGGTTGGCTCGTCCAGCATCACGAATTTTGGCTCCAGCACCATGGCGCGGGCGATGGCGATGCGCTGGCGCTGGCCGCCGGAGAATTCGTGCGGGTAGCGGTCCATGGTGGCGGGGTCGAGCCCGACGTCCGTCAGGGCCTTGCCGATGCGCGCGCGCCGCTGGTCGTAGTCGAGATCGGGATTGAGAACCCGCAGGCCTTCCTCGATGATCTGTTCGATGGATAGCCGCGGCGACAGCGATCCATAGGGATCCTGGAACACCACCTGCATCTGCTTGCGTAAGGGGCGCATCTCCTTCGATTGCAGCCCGTCGATGCGATTGCCGAGATAGGCGATGGGGCCTTCGCTTGAAAGGAGGCGCAGGATCGCCAGGCCGAGCGTGGTTTTGCCCGAGCCGCTCTCGCCAACGACGCCAACCGTCTGGCCTTCGCGCAACTTGAGGCTGAGGCCATCCACCGCGCGCACATAGTCCACGGTACGGCGCAAAAAGCCGGCCTTGATCGGGAAATAGACTTTCAGATCATCCGTCTGCACCACAATAGGCGCCGTGTCGTCGATCTTGGGCGGCTCGCCCGTGGGTTCGGCCTCGATCAGCTGGCGCGTGTACGCATGCTGGGGATGATCGAACACACGGTCTACTGGCCCCTCTTCCACCACCACGCCCTTCTGCATGACATAGACGCGGTCGGAGAGTTTGCGCACGATGCCGAGATCGTGGGTGATCAGCAGCAGCGCCATGCCCATCTCGCGCTGCAGCTCCTTCAGCAGCGTCAGGATCTGCGCCTGGATGGTGACGTCGAGCGCCGTTGTCGGCTCGTCCGCAATCAGCAGATCCGGCTCGTTGGCCAGCGCCATGGCGATCATGACGCGCTGGCGCTGGCCGCCCGAGAGCTGATGAGGATAGGCGTCCAGCCGTTTCTCGGCGTCGCGGATGCCGACCCGCGCCATCAGGTCCAGCGTCTTTTTCCGCACTTCGTCACGCGGCAGTTTGCGGTGAACACGGAGAATTTCGCCAACCTGCCGCTCGATGGTGTGCAGCGGGTTGAGCGAATTCATCGGTTCTTGCGGGATCAGCGCGATCTGGTCGCCGCGGATGTCGCGCATGCGCGCTTCGTTGAAGGCGAGAATGTTGTCGCCGTTAAAAATGATCTCGCCGGAGGGATGCGAGGCCGAGGGCGTCAGCAGCTTCAGGATCGAGAGCGCGGAGACCGATTTCCCGGACCCGGACTCGCCCACCAGCGCGACCGTCTCGCCCTTGCCGATGTGGAACGAGACGCCGCGCACGGCATGGACCGCCTCGCCCCCTTGCGCGAAATCGACCGAGAGATTGCGGACATCAAGCAAAGGTGAGGGCATGAACAACTTCCAGTGCGGGGGACGGCGTCCCCACTATGCACCGGAATAGGTCAATTCAGCGCCGCCTTCAATTCACCAAGCTGTGGCAGGATCGAAAGCTTCACGGGCAGCTGCGCCACCATGTGGTCAGCCATGCTCTGGCGGTACCAGATATCAGCTGATGGGCGGACGGCGTTGGTGCGGCGCTGCACCAGGAAGGTCGCGTCATGGCCGGTGGCGCGCACTGTCGCCATCACTTCGGGCGTGGCGTCGAGCCGGCTACCATAGGGCACCGTGAAGCTGCGCACTTTGGTTCCCGTCATCTCTTCCAGCAGCCGCTTGCCGTCGGCAATTTCGGCGTGGGCCGCATCGGGTTTCAACGCGCGTAAGTGGCTGTGCGACAGGGTATGGTTGCCAATCGCAAAACCGTGGTCTTTGACCAGCGCCGTCAGGTGTTCGGGCTTCAGGAACAAGTCCATGTGGTCGACCAGATCGGCCTCGCGCACGCCGAGCAGGCGCATCAGCTTGACCTTCATGATCTCGCGGTCATCGACATCCATCTTGGGCAGCAGCTCGCGCACGATGCGGCGGATGGTGCAGGTCCAGGGATCGGGGAGACCGACGGCGATGCCCAGGCCCGTCGCGCCAAGCTCGGCCATGGCGAAGCTCAGCACATTGTCGATGGGCGCAAAGCCGCCCGCGATGACGCGTGGATTGGTGGTGAACAGGGCCGGCACTTTATGCTCGGACAGCAGCGGCGCGCCAATCTCGACCACAGACCGGTAGCAATCGTCGATGGTCAGCAGCAGCGGATTGGCGGGAAGGTCGCCGCTGAGCAGCTGATCGAGCGAAATCGGCGTGTAGTTGCGCTTGAAGTAGGTGAGGTGCGCGTCGAACGCCTCTGGGCTGGTGGAAATGCCCAGGCTGCGCGTGAACAGCGAGGGCGTGCGCTCGAAGTGATGGTAGGACACGCAAGTGACGACGGAGGACGTCAACATGGGAAAAAAGATCCTTTACGCAGCACGGAAGGCAAGGGAGCGGTCGAGCCGTTTCAGCGCGCGGCCGGGCAGGGGCGAGAGAGCGTCGGGAAGCTTTTGCGTCAGCCGCGCCAGCGCGTGTCCGGCGGCGGCGGCCGTGCGCCCTAGGCTGGAGCCGGCGAAGGCGACGCCGTCGGTGACGGGAAAACTGCAATCGGCAAATTCGAGTTTGTAGCGGTAGTCGCCGGCGCCCAGATGTAGCGCCTGAACGCCTTCTGAAGCGGCGCTCATCGCCATATGGCGCAGCAGGATGTTGCCGGGCGAGAGTTCGGCGACCGCAGGATCGTAGCCCGGGAACCAGTAGTGCAGTGTGTCGCGCGTGCGCAGGCCGAAATGCGCGGCGACCAGTTTATCTCCGAAGTACAAAGATGAGAGCTGGCCGCGCAGCGCCGGATCGCGCGAGGTGTGCAGACGATCTGTCAACTCGCGCACCCACCGAACGTCGAACAGATTGGGCTGCTTGGTGGCGGCGAATTGTTCGCGCTTCCATCCGATCAGCGTTTCCAGCGTCCGCTCCGAGCGGTCGTCGAACACATGGGTGAGTTCGCCATACTCCTTGCGCGCCTTGTCGCTGCGCGTGCGGATGGCGCGGAAGGCGGATTTCGCGAACGGCAGCCGGCGCGCCTCGTAATCGGCATAGCCGCCGGCGAGGGTCATGACATGGAAGGCGTGGTTTTGGCCAAAGCGCGCCCCCAGCGCCGCGGCGCCAATGGGGGCGTGGCGGAGGACCAACAGTCCAATGCCGGCGTCCGCGAGCACGTCGCCACAGGGAGTCGCCTCTCCAGCCGCTGCAATCAGCCCGTGGATATCGTTCAGTGGTCCGCCAATCGGTCCGAATACACCCGGCGCCCGGCGCTGAACTGGCAGCAGACCCGTGACTTGCCCACCGTGCTCGACCACGACCAGCCGGGCCGTGCGCGTGACGCTAGCGACCGCCTCGTAAAACTCGGGCGCGAAATAGGGGCTCGCCAGCACTGGGTTGTCCGCCCTGAGCGCAGTCCAGGCCGCCCGCAAAGCGGGGTCGAGGTGGACAGAATCGGTGACGCGGCTGCGCAGCATGAGGACCACTCGGGGAGCGAATGAGGGTCAGTATGCGCGGACGATGGTCAACGCCGGGTTCACGTGGGGGCGGTAATGTGTTGATTTTGCATGAAGATGCGTAAGGGAACGGCGCGGACGATGACTTCCCTTCTCCCCTCGCCCTTCGCGAGGGGAGAAGGTGGCGCACTGCGCCGGATGAGGGGCAGCACCACGAGTAGCCGCTCAGCCCACACCTATTGCGCCAGTGACGGAGCAAGCGGCTGCCCCTCACCGACCGCGTGGCTCTGGCCTCCCAAAGGTCGGCTGCGAGACGCGGTCTCCTCTCCCCCTGCCGAAGAGGCAAGGGGAGAGGAGAGTCAACGCCTTACACGAACGTCTTCCTGGGATCGAGCGCGTCGCGGATCGCCTCGCCGATGAACACCAGCAGGCTGAGCATAGTGCCGATGACGAAGAACGCCGTGAATCCCAGCCAAGGGGCAAAGATGTTGTTCTGTCCCTGCTGCAGCAGATCGCCCAGGGATGGCTGACCGATGGGGAGGCCGAGGCCGAGATAGTCGAGCGCCGTCAGGGAGGAGATTGATCCCGTGACGATGAAGGGCATGATCGAGACCGAGGCGACCATCGCGTTGGGGAGGATGTGTTTGTACATAATCGCGACGTTGCTGAGACCCAGCGCCCGCGCCGCCCGCACGTACTCGAGATTTCGTCCGCGCAAGAATTCTGCGCGCACGAAATGGACCAGGCCGGTCCAGCTGAAGGCGAGCAGGATGGCGAGCAGAGTCCAAAACCCTTGGGCAAAGACGCTTGCCAGAATCAGCAGCACGAAAAGTTGCGGTATGCTGCCCCAGATTTCGATGAAGCGCTGGAACAGCAGATCCGTCCAGCCGCCGAAGAAACCCTGAACGGCGCCGGCCGCCACGCCGATCATGGAGGCGAACAGGCTGAGCAGCAGGCCGAACGTCACCGACAGGCGGAAGCCATAGATGATGCGCGCCAGCACGTCGCGGCCGCTGTCGTCCGTGCCCAGCCAGTTCCAGTTGCCGACGCTGCAGTTGGGATCGGCGGCGCCCTTGGCGTACCCAACGCAGGCCTTGTCGGCGCTCAGCGACCAGGTGGGCGGGCTCGGGAAGGGAGCGGGCGGCTCCTTCAGCACGGAATCCCAGGCATAGCGGATCGGCGGCCAGAGGATCCAGCCGCCGGCTTCGCGGATCTTGTCCTGGATGAAGGGGTCGCGATATTGCGCGTTGGTCTCGAAATCGCCGCCGAAGGTGGTCTCGGCGTAGTCTTTGGCCACCGGCGTATAGAGCGCGCCCTTGTAGGCAATCAGCAGCGGTTTATCATTGGCGATGTATTCGGCTGGCAGGCTGATGGCGAACAGGGCGAGGAAAATCCACAAGCTCCAAAAACCGCGGCCGTTGTTGCGGAAGTTGGCCCATCGCCGCGCATTCACCGGCGAGAGCTTTGGCAACCAGCGCGCAACCGGCGCTTTGACCGGGGCGAGGTTCGTATCGGCGGTTTTGGCCGTAGGCGTCATATCGGCCAATCCCATCGCATCGTCCAAGTCGAACGCTTTGCCGCGCGCGCGCCGCTTGGCCCGTTTCGAAACCGTGTCGTGAGCCATGAGGTTAAACCTCGCGGCTTTCGAAGTCGATGCGCGGATCGACTGCGGTGTAGATCAGGTCCGACATCAGGCTGAGCAACAGGCCGATCAGGCCGAAGATCCAGAGCGTGGCGAAAATGATCGGATAGTCGCGGCTGCGTAGCGCCTCGTAGCCAAGCTGGCCGAGGCCGTTGAGTGAGAAGGTGCGTTCGATCAGCAGCGCCCCCTCCACCAGCGCGCCGAAGAACGCGGCCGGAAAGCCCGCGATCACGATCAACATGGCGTTGCGGAAGACGTGGCCATACAGCACCTGCCGCTCGTTCAAGCCTTTGGCGCGCGCCGTGGTCACATACTGCTTCTTGATCTCGTCCAGAAACGAGTTTTTGGTCAAGAAGGTGGTCGAGGCGAAACCGCCGAGCGCCATGGCCGTGATCGGCAGCGCGATGTGCCAGAGATAGTCCAGCGCCTTGCCGATCAGGCTGAGCTCGTTCCAGTTGTCCGACCCCAGACCTTTCCGCGGAAAGATGTTGAGGAAATTGCCACCCGCGAAAAGGATGATCAGCAGCACCGCGAACAGGAAGCCGGGGATGGCGTAGCCGATGATGACAGCACTGGAGGTCCAGACGTCGAAGCGGCTGCCGTCGTGCACAGCCTTGCGGATGCCGAGCGGGATTGAGATGCCGTAGGAGAGGATGAGCGTCCATAGCCCCAGCGTCATGGAGACCGGGAGCTTGTCTTTGATCAGCTGCAGCACCGGGCCCTTGCCGAAAAAGCTCTCGCCGAAATCGAAAGTGATAAAATTGTAGGCCATCTTGAAGAAGCGCTCGTGCGCCGGCCGGTCGAGGCCATATTGCTTGCGCAGTTTCTCGATCAGCGCGGGATCGATGCCCTGCGCGCCGCGATAGGCGCCGCCCGATCCGGCGTCGGCCACCTGGGACTGCCCGCCCGCGACATCCGAGCTGCCCCCGCCAAGTCCGCCGTTCGCTGCGGCATGCCCCTGCAACCGCGCCACGATCTGCTCCACCGGCCCGCCCGGCGCGAACTGGATGATGGCGAACGCCATCAGCAGCATGCCGAACAGCGTCGGGATCATGAACAGCAGGCGTTTTATGATGTAGTAGGCCATGAGTGGTCTTTCTTGCCCTCTCCCCCGCTTTTCGCGGGGGAGAGGGTGCCCCGAAGGGGCGGGTGAGGGG
>JANMVX010000190.1:0-21486 GCA_031393505.1 Hyphomicrobiaceae bacterium
CCCTCTTCATCTACCAGCTCGGCCCGCCCCCGCTCGATGCGGCCACGGAAGGTTCCGTCGTGGTGCTCGACCGCGACGGAAAACTGCTGCGTCCCTTCACCACCAAGGACGGCCGCTGGCGGCTGCCGGTCGATGAGGCCACCGTCGATCCACGCTATCTCGCCATGCTGCTGGCCTATGAGGACAAGCGCTTCCATACCCACCACGGCGTCGACATCCCCGCGCTGCTGCGGCCGCCGTTCCAGTTCCTGACCTCGGGCCACATTCGCTCCGGCGCCTCGACGCTCACCATGCAGGTGGCGCGGCTGCTCGACGGCAAGCATGAGCGAACGGGCCTCGGCAAACTGCGCCAGATCGTGCGCGCCATCGAAATAGAACGCAAGCTGACGAAATCTGAAATCCTGCGCCTCTACCTGAAACTCGCTCCGTTCGGCGGCAATCTCGAAGGCGTGCGCGCGGCGTCATTGGCCTACTTCGGCAAGGAACCCTTGCGGCTCTCGGTGGGCGAGGCGGCTCTGTTGGTGGCTTTGCCGCAATCGCCCGAAGCGCGCCGGCCGGACCTGCATCCAGACGCCGCCCGCCGCGCCCGCGCGCAAGTGCTGGCGCGCGCTTTAGGCGCCGGGGTAATCGATGTGGCCGAGCAAACCCATGCCAACGCCGAAGCCATTCCGAAAGCGCGAAGACCGTTTCCGCAGTTTGCGCCTCATCTCAGCGAGGAGGTGGTTGCGGCCGCCCCCGGAACCATCGTGCATCGGCTCACCATCGATCGCACGCTGCAGGCCAACCTGGAAGACCTCGCGCGTTCGTCCGCGCAAAACCTCGGGCCGCGACTGTCGCTGGCGATGATGGTGGCCGACAACGGGACGGGCGAGGTGCTGGCCTATGTGGGGTCTCCGGACTATCTGGACAAGAAGCGTTTCGGCGCCATTGATATGGCCAACGCGATCCGCTCCCCCGGCTCGACGCTGAAGCCATTGGTCTACGGACTGGCCTTCGAGGCCGGCATCGCGCATCCCGATACGCTGATCGACGACAAACCCACCCGCTTCGGGCGCTACGCCCCCAAGAACTTCGACGACGCGTTCCATGGCACCGTGACGATCCGCGAAGCCCTGCGCCAATCGCTGAACGTGCCGGCGGTGAAGGTGCTGGCAGCCGTGGGGCCTACCCGCATGATGGCGCGGCTGAAGGAGGCGGGAATTCACTATGAGCTGCCGCTGGACGCCGGACCATCGTTGGCGGTGGGGTTGGGCGGGGTTGGGTTGACGCTGCGGGACCTGACCGAGTTGTATGCGGACCTTGCCCGTGGCGGCGGGGCCAAGTCGCTCCGATACACTGTAACGGAACACAACAAGACGGGCACGGACCGCAACGCCACTGCCCGGGAATGCAATTCCAACGCAACGGGATGCAACACAAACGCAACGGAACGCAACATCCAGACGACTGAACGAAACAGCAATTTGTTGGGCAAAACTGCCGATTGGTACATACAATCAATCTTGCGCGGGACTGCGCCGCCGCGCAACGCCAAGGGCGGGGACATCGCCTATAAGACGGGCACCTCCTATGGCTACCGCGACGCCTGGGCGGCCGGTTTTGACGGCAAAACCACCATCGCGGTCTGGGTTGGGCGGCCCGACGGCGTGCCGGAGCCGGGCATCACCGGGGTGGGGGTTGCAGCACCAATCCTGTTCGACGCCTTCGCCCGGGTGCCCGGCCGGCGCGTCCCCCTCGCCCCCGCGCCGGAGGGGGCGGAGGTGGGGATCGACCTGCCGCCGCCGCTCAAAGTGTTCCTGCCGGACCGGCTCGAAAGGGCCGGGAACAAGCCTTTTTCGGAGCCCGAGCTGGCCATTTCCTTCCCGCCCGACAACACCGAAATCGCCCTCGATCAGGCGCCCGACGGCTCCAACCGGCCGCTGATTGTGAAGGCCGAGGGGGGCGTCCTTCCTCTCACCTGGATGGTGAATGACGAACCGGTTGCTTCCGAAACGCGTTCCCGCGAGGCCATGGTCAACCCGTCGGGCAAGGGATTCACCAAGCTCTCGGTTGTCGACGCAACCGGCCGCGTGGACCGTGTGACGGTAACCATTCGTTAACGGTTGCAGCGGCAAGGATTAACGCCCGCCCCAATCGTTAACGCGAAAACCGCGCGTACAGCGTTTGCTTAAAATTATCATTATATTTGCCCCCCGCGTGAAACCTCGCGGCAAAACATTGGCGCTAATATTCCTTCAACACGACGGCAATGACGCAACTGCCGTAAGATAATCTGAACTTTCAGCACGAGCCCCCGTTAATCATCATCCGGCTCGTTAAGACATAGAGCCCCGCAACAGGAGACTTTACGTGCGGATCATTCATGGCAACAATAACGCCGAGACGATCACCGGCGACCTGAAGGACCAGAACCAGATCTGGGGCCTGGAAGGCGCCGACGTCATCAGCGGCGGCATGCTCGCCGACGAGCTGCACGGCGGTAAGGGCAACGACAGCATTTCGGCCGGCAGCGGCAACGACACCCTGCTGGGCGATAGCGGCAACGACGCGCTCTCGGGCGGCAACGGCGACGACGACATCCAGGGCGGCGAGGGCAATGACGTCATCGACGGCGGCAAGGGCAACGACCTGGTCACCGGCGGCAAAGGCGACGACTATATCGAAGGCAACTCGGGCGCTGACAAGCTCACCGGCAACTCCGGCAATGACACCATCATCGGCGGCGTCGGCAACGACACGCTCGATGGCAGCTCGGGCAGCGACAAGCTGAACGCCGGCGGCGGCGACGATCTTCTGCTCGCCCGCAGCGGCACCGACACCTACTCCGGCGGCTCGGGGTTCGACACGGTCGACTTCGGCGGCATCGTCGGCAAGGTCACGGTCAACCTCTCCAAACATGACGGCATCATCATGTTCGGGCATACGGCCTCGCCTGCCGCCGTGCTCTCGATCGAGGGGCTTGTCGCCAACAACGCCGGCGCGACGTTTACCGGCAGCAGCGCCGCCAATGTCTTCACCGGCGGCGCTGGCGCCGATTGGATGCGCGGCGGCGCCGGCTCGGACACCATGAGCGGGGGCGGCGGCGCCGATACGTTCGACATCCTGAAAAAGGACGTGAAGGCCGGCGCGGTCGACCACCTCAAGGACTTCACGGCGGGCACGGACAAACTCGACCTGTCGGATTTCCTCAAGGGCCATACGGCTTATAGCGATGTCGTGAAACTGGTCGACGCTTCAGGGGCCGACGGTCATTCGGTCATGGTGCAGGGCCTGATCGCCCACGTCTGGACCAATGTGGCCGTGCTGGACGGCGTCAACATTGCCGACGTCGGGGCTGACCACCACGCCATGATCCTGGCTGATCTCGGCCTGCCGGCTTAGACGCGGCCGACCGCACACGTCTGAACGCCACGCCTGCTCTCTCGCTTCCAAACTTTCGGCCGCCCCTCGCACGGGTGGCCGATTTTCATTTGCGGCGCCTGGGGGCGGGTTTGGCAGCGGCCGCCGCCACAAGGTCCTCGCGCTTCAAAAGGAACATGTCGCCCTGGCTGTCCTCGGTCTCCAACCACAGGAACGGCAGATCGGTCCGGTCGGCGGACAGCTTGGCCTGGCCGTAGCCGACTTCCACCAGCAGCCGGCCCTCGGGATTGAGATGGTCCGCAGCCTCGGCAAGAATTTTCCGCACCAGGACCAAACCGTCGGGCCCGCCGGCATGGGCCATCAGGGGTTCGCTGGCGTGCTCGGGCGCGTAACGGGCGACCGAGTCGTCGCGCACATAGGGCGGATTGCAGATGATCAGGTCGTAGCGCTTGCCTTTCAGGGGGGCGAACAGGTCGCCCTGGAACAGACGCACCTGATCCCCAATCTCGTAGTCGGCGACGTTGAGTTTGGCGACTTCGAGCGCGTCGCTGGAGAGGTCAGCGGCGTCCACTTGCGCCTCGGGGAAGGCCAGCGCGGCCAGAATGGCGAGGCAGGCGCTACCGGTGCACAGGTCGAGCACGGTGCGGACCGGGCCATCCTCAAGGAGAGTTGTATCGCCGCCGGCTAGCAGTTCTCCGATATAGGAGCGGGGGATAATGGCGCGTTCGTCGATGATAAAGCTGCGATGCTTGATCCAGGCCTCACCGGTAATGTAAGCGGCTGGTTTGCGCGATGTTATACGCGTCTCGATAATCCCGAGAAGTTTCAATCTTTCATCTTTTGTTAACCGCGCATCGAGAAACGGGTCCAATTGATGGATCGGAAGATTAAGCCCCCAAAGCAACAAAAAAGCGGCTTCATCAAGCGCCGTATTGGCGCCTTGTTCAAACACAAGTTTGCTCTGTGTGAAGCGCGAAACCGCATAGCGCAGCAGATCGCGCAAGGTAAAAAGCTCGTCGGCAATGGTCATGAAGGTGTTCCGTTGCGTTGTGTGGCGGCCCGCCATTGATGATCGTCGGCCATGAGTTGCATGGTCCGTTCGGCCAGGGCAGTGATCGTTAACAACGGATTGCACCCCAGCGAGCGCGGGATGGTCGACCCGTCCATGACATACAGGCCCTGGTGGGTTGCCGTTGCATCCGGCCCGCCCACGAACGGCTGCCCCTTGTGATTGACCGTCCCGCAGGTTGCATCCGCGCCCATGCCGCAACCGCCGAGCGGATGGGCGGTCGCCGGCCTCTTGCCCATGACGGTTTCCGACATCGGGTTCTTGACGTAAGCCGCGCCATTGGCCCTGCACAGCGCCTCCAGCGCGCTGTCGACCCGTTGGTAGACAGGCTGCTTCATCACCTCCGGCCAATCGATGGCGGCGCGGCCATCCTTCAGCACAATCCGCCCCCGCGCATCATCATGCGACACCACGAAGAAGGTATGCGTCCGCGCCAAGGGTCCAGCGTAAACGCCCTTCAGCAGTGCATGCGCCGCGCCCAGCAGCCGGCCACCGGGAACGAAGAAGACCGGCAGCAGCGGACCGAGCGCCGAGGGCAGCACGCCTTCCTGCACGATCATGCTCTTAGCCAGATCGTCCGGATCATTAATGATGATCTGCCCGCTGACGCTGGCGCCGACCGGCGGAACCTCCGAGCGCGGCGGATGTCCGACGCCGACAGCGTTAACGCGCTCCTTGGCGTTGTAGCCGAAGGCGATGATATCGCCGTTGGCGGAGAACCCCGCCCCCAGACGATCCGACACCGGAAGGCCGTTTTCACGCGAGCGCAGCAGGATTTCGGTCGAGCCGAGCGAACCTGCCGCGAGCACAATGATGTCAGCCATCAGCTCCGCCATCGGCGCCTTGGCCTCGCCGCTCGGACGCCAGAACAGCCGCCAGCCCGTGGCGCCGTGGCGTTCGACGTGCTCGACGCGAACCTGGCAGAATATCTCGGCGCCGTGATTGGCTGCATCGGGAAGATAAGTCAGCGCCACCGTGTTCTTGGCCCCGACATTGCAGCCGCCGCAACAATCACCGCAGCGCGTGCAGGCCGGCTGTTCGATGCCGGCGGGATTGGTGATGGCGTCAAAGCTGACCAGGACGCGGGCGGGATCGGGCGCCTTGCCCAAGGCTCCGCTCGCCCGGTCTAGCGCGCCGAACTTTATCATGTCTCGCGCAAGGGGGTCCGTTGCAGGCCGCAACCATTTCTCAGCGCGAGCATAGCCTTGGTCGACCAGGTCAGCCCCGCGCGAAATCTCGCTCGGCCAAGCCGGATCGGCGAACACGCGCGCGTCCGGGCGCAAGGCCACTCCGGCATTCACCAGCGAGCCGCCGCCAAGCCCGCAGCCGAGCAGCACATGCATGTGCTCACCCATCCGGAGGTCATAGAGGCCGGGTTTTCCAGTGCCGCCGGAAAGCATCAACTCGTTGCGCAACTCGCTGAGTTTGCTCGGAAATTGGCCAGTCAGATATTCCCGGCCGCGCTCCAGCACGCAGACCCGTTTGCCGGCGCGAGCGAGCCGGGACGCCGCCACGCCGCCGCCATAGCCCGAGCCGACGACGACAGCGTCGTAATGGGTCCGGATGGACGAGATGGGACGGGAGAGGGGGCGCATGAGGCTCTTGCGTTTGGGCGGTAAGACGCAACGCTTTTAGCGCATTTCACCGATCTGCCAAGAGTCGGGATGGCCCAGGACGCTGTGCACCTCTCACCACCGGCACGGAGCAAGCGGCTGCCCCTCTCCTGGCGCTGTTTCCTCGCGCGTCGCGCTCGGGCGGCATCCTCTCCCCCAAAGTTGGGGGAGAGGATGAGGCAGTTCGCCTACTTCTGAATCTCCGTCCAGATCTTGGTGTACATATCCATAGCCTCGGGCGAGCAGCGCACCTGGAAGGCGCCCAGCGCCTCGAACTTGTCCGGCACCTTGATTTCCGGCGCGTCCTTCATATCGGCGGGCATAAACGCTTCGCTGCCCTTGATGCCGTTGCCGTAGCGCGCGAAGGCCGAGATCAGAGCGGCGTTTTCGGGCTCCATGATGAAGTTCATGAAGGCCTTGGCGTTGTCGACGTTCTTGGCGTCCTTCAGGATGGCAAGGTTGTCCATCCAGATCGGGTAGCCTTCCTTGGGGTAGCCGTAGACGACGTTGGTGTTGCGCAAGCGGGCGCGGAAGGTCGAGCCGTTCCAGTTCACGCCGGCGACGATGTCTTCCTTGGCGTATTTCTCCTGGTTGCCGTAGTCCATCGACATCCAATGCGGCTTGGCGGCGACCAGCTTGTCGCGCACCTTCTTGAGGACTTCCTTGTCCGTGGTGCACCAGGTGCCGCCGACATTGCGGATGGTCAAGTTCATGACGTCCGACATTTCGGGCACGACGTTGATCTTGCCGTCCAACTCCTTGGGCGGATTAAGGAAGATCTCGGAGGTGTTGATGTCGCCTTTGTAGAACTTGGTGTTGATCAGGATACCGGTGGTGCCCCACTGCCAAGGAACGGTGAAGTGGCGGCCCTTGTCGAACGGAACATCGACCCATTTCGGATCCATGTTCTTGAAGTTTTCCATCTGGTCAGGGCGGGATTCCAGGAGGAGGCCCTCCTCGATCCAGGTCGGCACGAAGCTGGCCGAAGGAACGACGATGTCGAAGCCGTGGCCGCCGGCCTTGATTTTGGTCAGGGCGGTGTCGTTCGAGTCGTAGTCGGTGACGGTGACCTTAACCTTGAACTTGTCCTCGAACTTCTTGATCAGATCGGGGTTGGTGTAGTCGCCCCAGTTGTAGATTTGCAGCACGCCGTCGGCCTGGGCCGCGCCGGCGCCGAAAAGCAGCGCGACTGCTGCGGCGAGGCCGAAAAATTTCGATTTTTCCATGGGACGTCCTCCTTGAGAAGTTTCTGGCAGGTCTAAGCCTTCCTCCGATTGAGGAAGAAAAACAAGGTCACCAACACGACCGAGGCGAGAAAGAAGATGGTCGCCATGGCGTTCACTTCCGGCGTCATTTCGCGCCTCAGACGGCCGAGCATATAGGTGGGCAGCGTGTCCTGGCCGGCCGATTTGACGAATTCGGTGATGACAACGTCATCGAGCGAGACCACGAAGGCTAGCATCAGTCCCGCAATAACGCCGGGCCAGAGCAGCGGCAGAGTAACGTGGCGAAAAGCCTGCCAGGGGGTGGCATAGAGATCAGCGGCGGCGCGCTCCAGCGTCAGGTCCATGCCTTCCAGGCGGGCGCGGATCGGCAGATAGGCGAACGGGATGCAGAAGGCCGTATGCGCCGCCAGCAGGTAGCCGATACCGTAATAATTGGTCGCCATACGGACCTGCGCAAAGCAGATCAGCAGCGCCATGCCGGTGACGATCTCGGGCACCATCAGGGGCATGTTGATGAGGGCATAGATGCCCATTTGGCCACGGAACGGCCTCGCGCGAGTCGTCGCGATGGCGGCCATGGTGGCGGCGATGGTCGCGAGCAGGCCGGCCACGCAGGCGATGACGAACGAGCGCAGGGCGACGTCCTTCAGCTGCTCGTTGGCGACCACGGCCTGGTACCACTGCAGCGAAAATCCGTCCCAGGACGATACCGAGCGGCTGGCATTGAACGAGAAGATCACCAGGAGCGCGATGGGGGCGTAAAGGAAGACGAACATGATGGTCGCGATGGTGGCGAAGCCTGGGATCCGCTTCACCAGGAACGGTTTTCCGATCGCAGGAGCGGGCTCGGCGACGGCGCCGTCAAGATCTGTACCGTAACTCATTCCGTCAACGCTCAATTGTGTCATCCTCGGGCTTGTCCCGAGGAACCATCCCTCAGCAAGCGGATAGATGGATCCTCGGGACAAGCCCGAGGATGACACCTGTTTTGTGGCAATCGGATAAGCAGGTTAACCATGGGCGCTGCTCCGGCTGCCGGAGGCGTTGCGCACATAGACCATCATCGCGACCATCACGGCCACCATGAGCGTGATGGAGAGCGCCGAGCCTAGCGGCCAGTTGCGGCCCTGGCCGAACTGCAGATCGATCAGGTTGCCGATCATCATCTGCTTACCGCCACCCAGAATGCGCGGGATGACATAAGCGCCCAGCGCGGGAATGAACACCAGAATCGAGCCCGCGATAACGCCCGGCTTCACCATCGGCAGGATGATGCGCCAGAACACCTGGAAACGGTTTGCGTAGAGATCGTATCCCGCCTCGACCAATCGGAAATCCAGTTTTTCGATGGAGGCGTAGATTGGCAGCACCATCAACGGCAGGAACACATAGGTCATGCCGAAGCCGATGGCGAAATCGGTGTTCAGCATACGCAGCGGGAAATCCACGCCAAATCCCTTGATGACATCGCCCAAGCCCAGCCCGGCCAGCACGCGGTTAATGAGGCCGTCGTTGCGGATCACCTCTTCGATGGCGAAGGTGCGCACCAGCTGGTTGGTCCAGAACGGGATGGTGATCAGGAACAGCCACAGCTCACGCTGCTTTTCATGCCGGGTGGCGATGAAATAGGCCGTGGGCAGACCGAGCAGCAGCGTCAGGATGGTTGTGATGAACGACAGTTTCACGCTGCGCCAGAACACTTCGAGATGCGCCGTGGCGAATCCAACGGTGTCATCGAAGATGTCGCGTGAATAGAGAACGCTGAACCAGCCCTCGGTCGAGGGTTTCCAGATGATGCCGCCGTAGCCGGCCTTGGTCATGAAGGAATAGACCACCATGACCAATAGTGGCGCGACGGCCGCGAACAGGATGATGGCGATGGCCGGCAGGCTGAGCAGCCAGCGTTCGCGGGTGTCGCGTTTGTCGGCGGCCAACGCGGCGGCTTCGGCGGGATCGTCCGCAACGGGAGCCGTGGACGTAGTGAGGACGAGGTCGCTCATCTCAATCCCTCAGCACCTGAAGCGCATTGTCGCCGAATTCGATCCCGAGCGTATCTCCCACGGCAAAGCGCGCGTTTTGGTCACGCGTGTTCTGCGTGCGCACCATGAAGGGTTCGCCCGAAGCCAGACGCAAATGATAGTGCGTATCTGTTCCAAAATAGACGGCGTTCTCAAGTTTTCCGGCCAGTGGCTTGCCGCCCGCATCGGCGCTGAGCCGCGCATGTTCCGGCCGCACCACCACGGTCACCTTGCCGTTGCCCACGCCGCCCTCCGGCATGCTGGCCGTCAGTTTCGCGCCGGTGGGCAAGACAATATTCGCCGTCTTGCCCGTAAACGACGTCAGCTCCGCGGACAGGAAATTGGTATCGCCAATGAAATTGGCCACGAACCGCTCGGCCGGCCGGTCGTAAATGTCCCGCGGCGCGCCCACCTGCAGCACCTTGCCCTTGCTCATGACCGCAATGCGGTCGGACATGGTGAGCGCTTCTTCCTGGTCGTGCGTGACGAACACGAAGGTGATGCCGGTCTCCGATTGCAGCCGCTTCAGCTCGATCTGCATGTCCTTGCGCAGTTTGAAATCCAGCGCCGACAGCGGCTCATCCAGCAGCAGCACTTTAGGCTTGGGCGCCAGCGCCCGGGCCAGAGCCACGCGCTGCTGCTGCCCGCCGGAAATCTGGCTGGTGCGGCGGTTCTTCAGCTCCTCCATGCGCACCAGTTTCAGCATGGCGTCCACGGTCGCGGAAATTTCCGCCCGCGGCCGCCCCAGCATTTCCAGCCCGAAACCGATGTTTTGCGCCACCGTCATGTGCGGGAAGAGGGCGTAGTTCTGGAACACGGTGTTCACCGGCCGCTTGTACGGCGGCAAGGCGGAGATATCCGCCCCCTCCAGCAACAGTCGTCCACGCGTAGGATGCTCGAAGCCCGCGATCAACCGCAGCAGCGTTGTCTTGCCGCAACCCGACGGCCCCAGCAGCGTGAAGAACTCGTTGCGCCGAATGGCCAGCGACACGTCATCGACCGCGCGCACGATATCGGCGCCGCCGCCGAAGCTCTTGCTCACCCGCTCGATGGAAATCGCGGCCGTTTCCGTGCTGGCCTCGGCGGGAGCCTGTCCGTGCATTGCAATGGCGTCCGTTGGTCAGAAAAGCGCTTGAGATCGACAGCTGAGCATGCCGCGCTCGGCCAAGTCAATCGAGCGACTGGGAGCTGGTTTCGCGATCCCCGATATGCTGCGAGTAAGGGTCGTAGGGAAAGGGTGCAGCGCGCGAGTACGGAAATTCGCAGGCTACTCAATCGCTGTCCCCAAGGCGAAAGACTGTCCCATTGATTCGCTCCCTCACCGTGAAATCAAATTGCCGGCGGGCGATAGCCGCCCAATGCGGCGATGATGGCGGCCGCTTGATCGGAATCGCGCTGCCGCTTCGCCGGATTGCGGCTTGGCTGCTTGGAGAGCCACGCTTTGTGGGCCGCAAAGGCGCTTGGCATCGGGACAGCCATCCGAACCGGACGTCCGCTCTGACCAATCGCAATCGCTTCGGCCGCCGGGCCGGAAAGTGGCGCTGGAACGCCGGCATCTTCGGACAGGACGTCGACTTCAAAGCCGGCGGAGTTGACGGCGAACTCGCCATAGCGCGGGACGAAAGAACGGTCCGCAACCACCAGAGCCGACATGACGGCCTCGCGCCGCTCCTCAGCACCGACCAACTGAATTCCGGCCCGCGCTTCGATCAAGAGATCGAAATCCTGCGTCGCGGTGATGCCCGTGTCAAAGCGGACGGCGGCCATGGCCTCATAGGCAAACAGCGCCGTCGTCCCCACCACGATGACACCAGCGCCCATAAGCCCGGCACGATCAAGAGCGTCGATGATCCGGGCGGGAAGATCGGGAATGCGGCCAATACGATAGGCGACATTGATGCGATCCATAGCCTTGAGGCGCGCCCCGGCGGACGCCTTGAGCTTGCGAAGCCGTTCCTTCTCGGCGGTAAAGGCATCGAACGCGGTTTGCGTTTCGGGAGTATGGCGGCCGAGCGACATTTCGCGCCCAGCAACTTTTTTCACCAGATACTGCGCGCCAGCAATGTCGCGCCACCGCATCGAACCAACAAAGTCGCTCGCAAGTTGGGCGCGTGCCCGCCGGTAGATGGCAAACAGCTGTTGGGCATCGATCAGTTGTCGCGCCTGATCGTTTTCCAAGGCCGTGAAGTGCTGCATGCTTTCCCCTTTTGATAAATTTATGGCATCGAAAGTGGAAAAACAACTGTATCTCAGATGGCCCTTCTGCGTGTCTAGCGGTTGGGCCTAACTCTGGCTCGCGTTGGCAAAGAGGCTGCCAGGTGCCCGCACCGTGAAGCAGTAACGGCGCAAGCGGTGCTGACCGCGTATTTTCGATCCACGTGTTTTCGGTTTCGCGATCCTCGTTATGCCGCAGGTGAGGCGAGTTCAAGGGCTTGTACTCACGCTGCACACTTCACAACATCGTGTGAATTTAGCTCTGGTGTCACCGCGGAGGCAACCCCACCTTTCCATCTCGGCGCTGGGACCGTCTGCCAACTGCAGCCGGCAGTGACATTTTTAGGGGCGGGAGCTTGTGGCTCTCTCGTAATCCCCGGCCGGTTCCAATGGAACCAGGTCGCTCCGAGGCCGTTAGCCTCGAACCAAGCCGCACCTTCAAGCACTGAAACGAACGGAGATGACCATGACCGGTAAAACACCGTCGTTCACCTTTGGTATCGAGGAAGAGTATCTGTTGGTGGATCGTGATACCTGCGATCTGGCCGCCGATGCGCCACGCCCCATGATCCAAACGTTCCGCAAGGAGCTGGGCAAAGCCTTTAGCCGCGAATACATCAACTCGCAGATCGAGGTGTGCACGCCCGTCTGCACCTCGCTGGCCGAGGGCCGCGCCAGCCTGGCGGACTCGCGCAGGCAGATTGTCCATGTGGCCGGCCAATTTGGCTTGGCGCCCATCGCGGCGGCGACGCACCCGTTCGCCCGCTGGGGTGCGCAGCATCATACCGATCTGCCGCGCTACAACAGCCTCGCCGTGGATCTCGCTGGTCTCGGCCGGCGCATGATCGTCAATGGTCTGCATGTGCATATCGGCATCGCCAGCAACGAGGCGCGGATAAAGCTCATGAACGAGCTGCGCCCGCTGTTGCCGATCCTGCTTGCCCTGTCCACAAGCTCGCCGTTCTGGCAGGGCGAGAACACGGGGTTGAAATCCTTCCGTACCGCGATCAACGACTCCACACCGCGCAAGGGCATCCCGGAGACGTTCGCGAGCTGGAAGGACTATCAGTCCGCCATCGCCGCCTTGGCCCGCGCCGGCGTAATCGAGGATGCGACCAAGATCTGGTGGGATGTTCGTCCGTCGGCCAACTATCCGACGCTGGAGATGCGCATCACCGACGTCACGCCATTGCTGGACGATACGATGTGCATCGTGGCGCTGTTCCGCTGCTTCTGCCGCAGCCTGTCGCGCGGCACGGCTGAGCGGCCGTCCACGCTGGCGAGCATCGCGGGAGCGGGTCCGACGCATATGGCCCTGATTAACGAGAACCGTTGGCGCGCCCAGCGCTACGGCATCGACGAGGGCTTGATCAATTTCGCCACGGGGCGGGTGGCCTCGCTGCAGGTCATTGTTGAAGACGTGCTCGCGGCGATCCACGACGACGCCATCCACTTCGACTGCGTGGATGAGGTCGAGCACGCGCGTAAAATTCTGGCGCGCGGCACCAGCGCCGATCGCCAGATCGCCTGCCACCAGCGGCTGCGCGAGCAGGGCCTGCCTGAAGGCGAGGCGTTGATCGGCGTGGTGAACCAGCTGGTGAATGAAACGGCAACCGTTGGTGTCAGGTCGCCAACCGAGACTGCCCGTCGGAGCGCCGCGGCAGCGGACCGCCCCAGCGCATAGAAGCGCATTCGCCGCCGTTGTACGGCCAACGGCGGCGGAACCTCTGGGTCTGCTGGGGTCTCCGGTCATGCGGGTCCCGTCGCCAGTGCCCGCAGGACCCGAAACCTACCCGCGCACGCGGCCGTTGCCGGGATCGTACAGCGGTGTGAGATGCACTTCGGCCGCAACGCGCTGTTGCGCGACGACGAGGTTGTAGTGACCGGACTGGATATACTGATCCGTGACGCCTGCCGCATGGCGCACGTAGCCCAGGCCAATAGGCTTGCCGACCGTGTAGCCGAAGCCGCCTCCGGTCAGGTAACCAACCTGGACGCCGTCGCGCAAAATGGTTTCACGGCCGAGCAGGGCGATGGCGGGATCGGCGCAGGTGAAGGTGGCGAGCTTCTTCTTCAGCGGCTTTTTGGCGGCACCTTCCAGCGCCGCCCGGCCAAGAAAGTCCGTATCTGTTTTCAGTTTCACCGCCCAGCCCAATCCCGCCTCGAACGGGGTGTCATTGGGCGTGATGTCGGCCCCCCAGGCGCGATAGGCTTTTTCCAGCCGCAGCGAGTCCAGTGCGCGATAGCCGACCGGGCGCAACCCGAGAGGTGCGCCGACGGCCATCACGGCATCGTAAACGGCGCCGAGTTGCGCGATGGGAACATGCAGCTCCCAGCCCAGTTCTCCGACATAGGTGACGCGCAGCGCCCGGACGGTCGCGCCGGCAATGGCGATTTCGCGGACGGCGCCGAACGGGAAAGCGGCATTGCTGACATCCGCGCTTGTAACTTTCGACAGGACGTTGCGCGCAATCGGCCCCATCAGCGACAGCGTCCCGAAGTCCTCGGTAACATCCGTCAACGTCGCGTCCGCTCCACGGCCGATATGAGAACGAATCCAGGCCGCATCATGAGTGCGGAAGCCGGTGCCAGTGACGATGTAGAAGCGATCTTCAGCGAGCCGCGCCACCGTCAGATCGCATTCAATGCCGCCACGACTGTTCAGCATCTGGGTATAGGTCAGGCGTCCTGGCGGCTTGGTGACGTGGTTGGCGCAGATGTAGCTTAGCGCGTGTTCGGCATTCTTGCCTCTGAGTTCGAATTTGGCGAAAGACGACTGATCGAACAACCCAGCGGCCTCGCGCACCGTGCGATGTTCCTCGCCCACTTGGCCAAACCAGTTCTGGCGGCCCATTCCGTAGACGTCTTTGGCCGGCGTCCCTACTGGGGCGAACCAGTTAGGCCGTTCCCAGCCCAGTTTCGATCCGAACACCGCGCCCGCCGACGCCAAGCGCTGATAGAGCGGCGAGACGATGCGCGGCCGTCCCGACTCATATTCTTCATGCGGATACACAACCGTATAGTGCTTGCCATAGGCTTCCAGTGTGCGATCGCAAACCCAGCGGCGATCCTTGTGCAGATCGGAGAAGCGGCGGATGTCCACCACCCAGAGGTCCATTGGCGCTTCGCCCTTGGCCACCCACTGCGCCAGCACCCATCCCGCCCCGCCACCGGATGCGATGCCGAAAGCGTTAAAGCCGGCGCCGACATAGAAGTTGGTTAATTCGGGCGCCTGCCCCAGGATGAAGTTGCCATCAGGTGTAAAACTCTCCGGCCCGTGGATCATTTTCTTGATGCCGGCCGTCTCCAGCGCCGGGACGCGCGCTACTGCCTGGGCAATATGCTGTTCGAAGTGATCCCAATCGTCCTCGAACAGCTTGAACTCAAAATCATCCGGCACATCGTCGAGCGTCCACGGAACCGGGTTTGGCTCGTAACCGCCCATCACCAGGCCGCCCACCTCCTCCTTGAAATAGGTCCGCCGATCAGGATCGCGCAGTGTCGCCAGATCCGAGGTCACGCCCTCAATCTTTTCACTGATGATGTATTGGTGCTTGACGGGTTGCAGCGGCACCGACACGCCCGCCTTCGCCCCCACCTGCCGCGCCCACTGGCCAGCGCAGTTGACGACAGCCTCACAGGCGATGGTGCCCTGGTTCGTCAGAACCGCCCGCACCCGTCCCTCGAAAATGTCGAAGCCAGTCACGCGCACGCCCTCAAAAATGCGGGCGCCATGCATACGCGCGCCCTTGGCCAGCGACTGCGCGATATCCGAGGGACTGGCCTGCCCGTCGGTGGGCAGCCAACTCGCCCCGACCAGATCGCCCACCTCCATCAGCGGCCACATGCGCTTGACCTCAGCGGGGGAGACGAGGTGCATCTCCAGGCCAAAGCTCTGCGCGGTGGTGGCGAGCCGCTGGTATTCGATCCAGCGCTCGGCGTTGGTGGCGAGCCGCAGGCAGCCGGTCATCTTCCAGCCGGTCTCAAGACCCGTCTCGGCGGCAAGCTTTTTGTAGAGATCGACCGAATAGCGCAGCACCTGCGTGATCGAGGCCGACGAGCGCAACTGCCCGACCAGCCCCGCCGCATGCCAGGTCGAGCCGCCCGTGAGCTTGCCCTGCTCCAGCACAATCACATCAACTTTGTGATCGCGCGCCAAATGGTAGGCTGTCGAACATCCGATGATGCCGCCGCCGATGACGACAACTTGGGCATGCGTTGGCAGTGTAGGGATCATGACGGGCCGGGAGTGTCTTGGTGGGCTGCAACGGCGAGTGCAACCACCATGCCGTGCTTGGACCGTGGCAGCAAGTCCAGGCGAGCGACGGTCGCCGATCACACATCAAATGGGCGGGCCGAGGATGCAACCTTACTATCGATGGACCAGACGACGGGTTGTTTCTGCATCAAGGCGCGCACCGCAGCCGGCCAATCGAGCGCAACTTCCGGGGTTTGCGTGCTGACGTGCAGCGCCGCCGTGGCATTGGCATAAGCGAGTGCGCTGGTGAGCCTAGCGCCCGCACCAAGCTGTGCCGCGAGCGCGCCGATGAAAGCGTCGCCGGCGCCGTGGGTTTGCGCGTCCGCGACGCGATGGGCGGGCAGGGTGGCGTTGCGGCCAGCCTCGCTGAGTGCAAGGCCGTGGCTGCCGGCGGTGACGACAACCGCCGGCGCAAAGACCCGCAGTCGGCGAGCAGCGTCCAAGGCGCTTGCCAAATCTCTGACCACGGCCGCGCCCAACATTTCAGCTTCAATAGCGTTGACGACCAGCACATCGACCAAGTCCGTCAATTCTGGGGATAATTTACGGGTCGGCGCCGCATTGTAGACCACCAGCCCGCCGGCCTTATGGACGATGCGGGCGGCAGCGACGTTGGCGGCGTCGCCGACCTCGTTCTGCAGGATTAGGACCGCGATCTTGCGCAGCAGACCGTCTGCTTCGCCAATCTGTCCCGCGTCGACAGTAAGATTCGCGCCTGAGACGACGACCGCGCTGTAATCGCCCCCGGCCTCGACCAGGGCCACGCTCATGCCGGACCCGCGCTCCAGGGTGCGCACGTTGTCGTGGTTAACACCGGCGGCGGCGAGGCTTGCACGCAATTTGGCGCCAAAATCGTCGCCCCCCAGCGCTCCGATCATGTACACCGCACCGCCATGCCGGGCCGCCGCCATGGCCTGGTTGCCTCCCTTGCCGCCTGGCTTCCACCACCAGTCCGATCCCATCAGCGTTTCGCCCAGGCGCGGCAGATGCGGCGTGCGCAGCATGATGTCGTAGTGCAGGCTGCCGACGACGGCAATTTTTGCCGGTTTAGCGCTCATCGGTTGCTGCCGAAAATGGCGGCCTGCACGATGCGGTGCGCGGCCACGGCATCCTGGCGCGCCAGGGCAGCCTTGAGTTTTTCCTCGGGCAACCGCTCGATGACATCCAGCATGTCCTCGACGGTGGCGATGTTGGCCTCGCATTCGGCGACGGGATCGAGGCCTGCGGTGTCCGGAAATGTGTCGAAATAGATCGGGCCCTTGAAACCGTCGTGCTTGAGTTGGCGCAGCAGTTCGATGGTCTGGACTGTGTGCACCGAACCCACCATCAGGCCGTCGTCGCGCTTGCCGTAACCGTCGTTGAGATGCAGCCCGAGAAGTTTGCTTTTTTTGCTGATCAATGCGGCGGCCAGCGCCGGACTTTCATCCGCCTGCAATACATGCGCGAAGTCCAGCGTCACGCCGAGATTTTTTGCGCCGACCTCGGCAATCGCCAGCAAGGTCGAAGAAACATCCGGCAACAGGCTGATAGAACGCGGTTCGTTGGGTTTGTATTCGATGGCGATCTGGCAATGCGGATCATGCTCGGCAATCTGCCGGATGCCATCGATTTCCAGGTCCCACAGCCGGCCGAAATCGGCCTGGAACGGATGATCGACGCCATCCTGGCCGAGCCATAGCGTCAGCATATCGCCGCCGGCCGCGCGCACGTCGTCGACGCCGCGCTTGGTGATGTCGATGGCGCGCTGCCGGGTGACGGGATCGGCGTTGGTGAAGGCGCCCGACTTGAAGGCGGGATCGACCCCGTAGCGCATGGCGAAACCGTTCAGCGTCAGGCCCCGGTCTTTCAGGCGCGCGGCCAACTCAAGGGATGGAGCGCCCGCCGCCTGTTCGGGATAGTTGAGGTCGATGGCCGCGAGGCCCTTGACCGAGCCGGCGCGGTCGATCAGGTCCAGCGTTGTCGGCTTGGCATTGCGTCCGGGCCAGAACAGCTCGGGGCGGCAGGCAAAGGAATTCAGGCGCGAGGCGTAGTCATAGCGCGGCATGGGGTGAGGCTCGATCAGGTTGAAACAGTTGTGTCAGCTCTTGGCCCGCGCAGTCTGCTCCATCTCGCGGCGCAACGCCACGACATCGAGATCCTGCGTGAGGTCGACATCGTCGAAGCTGACGATCTGGTCGCGGGCGACGGCCCGTTTCAATCTGACATTGTGCGCCAAGCCAATCGGCAGGGCACGGACGGCTAGGCTGCGCTTGGCCGGAATAGCTTTGGCCCAAACGGCAAACCCGCCTTCGCCGTCGAGCATTTCTCCGGCCTTCATGTCCTTCTTGGCGGTGGCCACGGCGTCGGCGCGGCACTCCAGCGACGAGCCGGTCGCCTCGCCGCGCAACGTCGCCGACAGGTAACTGATGCTGGTCTCCACGCCGATCATGTGGAATGGGCGCCACATCGAGGCGTACCAGCCCGAGGGGTCCGTCAAGAGACCGTATTGGGCAAAGCAGGCGCGGGCGTAGTCGTCGCGCGCCTTGAAGGTGACGAACACGCCGTAACGGATATTATTCATGACCTCGCGGCCGTCAGGCTCCTGGCTGGCGGCGATGTCGAGCAGGCCGCTGCGGGCAAGCCGTCCGCCGTCGGCTGTGGGACGGAACACGCGCGCCAAGTCATGAATGCCGGCGGGCGGGAAATCGAGGCCATCTTCGGGGCAGTCGAGCCCCGTCCCGTTGGCGACGGCGGCCATCTCGATCGCCGCCTTGGTGCCGTCCGTGAACGAATTATACATCTTCGGATTGAAGTCGCCCTTGGCGACAAACTCCGGCGACCAGCCGAAAGAGCCCCAGACCGTATCGGGCGTGGAATAGCGGTAACGCGGCTCGAAGTTCATACCCTTGCCGGCAGCGGTCAGTTCGAAACCGCAAGCCTTCACCCAGTCGACCAATTCACAGATGATGGCCGGCTGATCGCCGTAAGCCATCGAATAAACGACGTTTTTCGCTCGGGCGCGAGCAGCTAGCAGGGGGCCGACCATGACGTCCGCCTCGACGTTGACCATGACGATGTGCTTGCCGTGCTCGATGGCGGTGAGTGCGTGGCGCACGCCCGCGATGGGATGGCCGGTGGCCTCGACGATGCATTCGATCTCGGGGAAGGACGACAGCTTTGTCGCGTCGTCGAGTACGCAGGTCGCGCCGGATTTCAACGCAGCGGCGAGGCTGGACGCGGCGTATTTTTCGACCGGCCAGCCGACGCGCTGCAGCGAGGCGCGCGCCTTACCCACATCGAGATCGGCGATGCCGACCACATGCAGCACCTCAATCCGCTGCGCCTGCGCCAGGATCATGGACCCGAATTTTCCGGCGCCGATGATGCCGATACGGACAGGACCTTTGCGTTCAACACGCTGCGCCAAGAGGCTGTGCAGGTTCATGGGTCACCTTTTTTTGAGCATCGCCTCAATTGGTAAACGCGGCAGACCTACGGAACAATTCAGAATTACGCGTGGATTGATTAGCTGCGCTAATGCGATACCGGAGGAACTCAGTTCGCCTGCGTCCGCTTCAACCGCGTCGTGCGCGTGCTCTCAGTCACCCAGGCGTCACGCTCTTTCTTCACCCAATCGACGAAGGCGTGCACTTTGGCGTGGCGCAGATGATCGTGCGGACAGACCACCCATTGAGTTACCAGATTGACGGCCGGCGGATCGATCACCGGGCAGAACAGCACCGCGCCGAGTTCGCCGGCCACGGCGTATGCGCGGGCGTGGACGAGGGCGCCATCAATTTCTCGGACGATTCGCGCATGCCGCGCATGGTCAATGGGGCGTGGGCCCCGTACAACCCGGCCGAGTTCCACTCCTATGTGCCGCGCCGCCGCTGGTTCCGCACGCCCAACGACGCCTTCCTGACCGGCAACTACCACATCTCTTCGGCCATCCTGAAATCGGTGATGAACCTGCAGGCCATCGAGTGGTTCCAGCTGGTGCTGGCGAGCACGTGCTCCGGCGCCTTCCATCCGTCATCGGAGGGACAGGCGGTGATCGCGGACGCGGTGCTGGAGAAGGCGCGGGCGCTGCTGGGGAAGTATGAGCGCAGGAAGGCGCTGCGCGAGGCCACGGGAGCGGGGCCGGTAGGGGGAAGGTATGGCCGCTCCGGGTCAAAACCCGACATTGACTACCGCGCCTCCCTCTCACCGAGCCAACCACCCGTCCACCTGCTCCAGCGCCCGCCGCGACAGCGCCCGTTTGCGCGCGAACCCCTTATCCGCGCCCTTCAGCTTCTTGCCGTTCTCCATGGCCGGCTGCTCGATCACTGGGAACAGCCCGAAATTCACGTTCATCGGCTGGAACGAGCGCACGCCCGCTTCGATGGTCGCGATATGGCCGCCCGTGATGTGGTTCAGCAGCGCGCCCAGCGCCGTCTCGGGCGGCGGCGGCGGCAGCGCGCGGCCAAGGCGTTCGGCAGCCGCAAAACGACCGGCAAGAAGGCCTATGCTGGCCGACTCCACATAGCCCTCGACGCCGGTGATCTGGCCAGCGAAGCGCAGGCGCGGCATGGCTTTCAGGCGCAGGCCGGAATCGAGCAGTTTGGGGCTGTTCAGGAACGTGTTGCGGTGCAGCCCGCCCAGGCGTGCGAACTCGGCACCTTGCAGGCCCGGGATCATGCGGAACACCCGCGCCTGCTCGGCATATTTCAGCTTGGTCTGGAAACCGACCATGTTCCAGAGCGTCGCAAGTGCATTGTCCTGGCGCAGCTGCACGATGGCCCAGGCTTTGATGGACGGGTTGTGCACGTTGGTCAGGCCGACCGGCTTCATCGGCCCGTAGCGCAGGGTCTCGGGCCCACGCTCCGCCATCACCTCGATCGGCAGGCAGCCGTCGAAATAGGGGGTGCTGGCCTCCCACTCCTTGAAACTGGTCTTGTCGCCGGCAACCAGCGCGGCCACGAACGCCTCGTACTGCGACTTGTCCATCGGGCAATTGATATAGTCCGCACCCGTACCGCCCGGCCCGGCCTTGTCGTAGCGCGACTGTTTCCAGGCCACGCCCATGTCGATGCTGTCGGCATGCACGATCGGCGCGATGGCATCGAAGAAGGCCAGTTCGGTTTCGCCGGTCAGCCCTTGCACGGCCTTGGCGAGGCCCGGCGAAGTCAGCGGGCCAGTGGCGATAATGACGCTGTCCCAATCAGCGGGTGGCAAGCCACCGATCTCGCCGCGCTCGATACGGATCAACGGCTCGGCGGTCAGCCGCGCCTCGACCTCGGCCGAGAAGGCGATGCGATCGACGGCCAGCGCGCCGCCCGCCGGCAATTTGTGTTGGTCGCCCGCCGCCATGATCAGCGACCCGGCACGCCGCATCTCCTCATGCAACAGGCCTACGGCGTTATTTTCGGCATCGTCGGAGCGGAACGAGTTCGAGCACACCAACTCGGCCAGGCCCTCGGTCTGATGCGCCTCGGTCTTAGTGTGCGGGCGCATCTCGTGCAGCACGACCGGCACGCCGGCGCGCGCCAGCTGCCAGGCCGCCTCGCTGCCCGCAAGGCCGCCGCCAATGACGTGGACGGGTGTGACGTTTGACATGCCGAGGGCTTAGGCCAAATCGGCCCAAGCCTCAATGCGAAACCAGATCGCTAGTACCCACTATCGCAAATCCCTGGTACGTACGACGGCCCAAAACGCTTGCCGGGCAGGAACGCGGTCGCCGGCGATGTGGCCCATCGCCAAGACCGTGCGA
>JANMVX010000210.1:0-21910 GCA_031393505.1 Hyphomicrobiaceae bacterium
CGGATCCATGACCTCAGCTCAGCCCCATACCGCCTCGTACTACGCCGCAACGGCCAACGACCCTACGCGCTATCCGGCCCTCGGCGGCGACGTGGCGGCGGACGTCTGCGTCATCGGCGGCGGCTATTCGGGCCTGTCGACCGCGATCTTTCTGGCCGACCGGGGCGCCAAAGTGGTGCTGCTGGAGGCCAACCGCGTCGGCTGGGGCGCCTCGGGGCGGAACGGCGGGCAGGTCCTGGGCGGCATTCCGGGCGAGGCGCGGATCGCCGGTCAGCTGGGCGAAACGGGGCGCGCCCTGATCAACGACCTCTGGTATCGCGGCCACGACATCATTGAGGAGCGCATCAAGCGCTTCGCCATCGCCTGCGACCACAAGCGCGGCACACTGGAGGTGGCTGTCAAGCCGCGCCACATGGAAGACTTGAAAATCTTCGCCGAACAGTTCGCGCGTGACCATCCCGATCATCAACTCCGTCTGCTGAGCCCATCGGAGGTGCGTGACGCGCTCGGCACGGACGCTTATTGCGGCGGACTGATCGACGGCCGCAATGCGCACTGCCATCCGCTCAATCTGGCGCTGGGCGAGGCGCGCGGGGCGGCGTCGCTCGGCGTCGTGATCCATGAGGACACGCCGGTGACGGCGATCCGCCATGGCGCGCGTCCCGTGGTCGAAACCGCGCGGGGCCGCGTCACCTGCACCCAGGTGGTGCTGGCCGGCAACGCCTATCACCGGCTGGAGCGGCCAAAACTCTCCGGCCTACTGTTTCCGGCCGGCACCTACATCGTCGTCACCGAGCCGCTGCCCGAGGCGGTGGCGACGCACCTGAACCGGCATGATTGGGGCGTCTGCGACAGCCGGGTGGTGCTCGACTACTACCGCCTCACCGCCGACCGCCGCCTGCTGTTCGGCGGCCTGTGCAACTATTCCAACCGCGCTCCCGCCGACATCGCCGCAGCGCTCCGCCCGCGCATATTGGAACTCTGGCCGGAGCTGGCCGCCACCCGCATCGCCTACCAATGGGGCGGCGAGATCGGCATCGTGCTCAGCCGCGTTCCCCTGATTGGCAGGAGCGCGCCCAACGTATTCTATCTGCAGGGCTATTCCGGCCACGGCGTGAACGTGACGCATCTGGCCAGCCAGATCGTCGCCGACGCCATGGACGGCCGCAGCGAGCGGCTGGAGCTGTTTGGACGGGTCCGGCAATACAGGATGCCGCTGGGCCAATGGGCGGGCAACCAACTGCTGGCGCTGGGGATGGCGTATTACCGGATGAAGGACGCGCTGTGAGGTGGGGGGCGGGCTGGGGGGTAATACCAACCTTCATTGATGATGACCCGTGATCTTCGACTCGCGAGCGCCTTTTCGCGCGCAGCGACCGTCGGAGATGACGGAACAGGGCGGCATCGGTCATCATCAATGAAGGTTGGTATAAGAGCCTTTCCGTGAGGATGGAATCGCGGCGAAGAGGAACAGGTTGATGGGCAGGTTATCAATGCAACCCCTCACCCCGCCCTCTCGACGGGAGAGGACGCGCAAACGGCCTCGGTGGTGAATCTAGCGTCCCTTCTCCCGTTGGGGAGAAGGACAGGATGAGGGGTTGAGCCTGGACCGCACTCGATCCGCCCAAGTCTCAAATGCTCTAGTTCAGCCGGAAACTCACGCCAGCCCGGACCACCGTGTCGTGCTGGGGATCGGTGACCCACACCGGCAATCATTGCCGGCGGCGCGCCGAGGTAATAAAAGAAACTCGAATTGCGCGGGCCAAATGGCCAGGATTTTGCCTCACCGCTACCCCCGCTCCTTACTCCGGACTGGCGGGCTCGCCGGCGTAAGCGTCACCGTCGGATTGATCCGTGCTCGCACTAGCGCTCAACACCCGTCACATTTGACCCGAAATATGCACCGGAAACGTCAGTGAGCTGATCAACAGCGCCAACTCGGCTTGCCGGCTGGTGCCGGTTTTGGCGAAAATGCGCACGAGATGGGTCTTGACCGTGCTTTCCGCGATGGCCAGCGCACTGGCGGCTTTGCCCAGGGTGCGCCCCGCGGCTACCGCCACCAGGACGCGCGCTTCGGCGGGCGTCAGGTTGTAAAGCGCAATCAGCGCTTCGGTCGGGATCGACGGCTCCGCACTGGCCGGCGCGACAAATACAGCGGCGACGGCGCCGGGCGCCCAGCGACGGCGCACATCTCCCTGACGCAACGGCAGAACATGGACGACATGGGCCCGTCCTTGGCGGCTCGGCGCCGGTACGCCGATGCCAGCCCGGCCGAGGGCCGTCTCGCTCTGCCCGGCCAACATGATGGCCTGGGTCAGCGCAACGCTGGCGGTGGGCAGGCCGGTCTTCAGCGCGCCGTGAACCAGCCGGATCGGATCGCTCTCGGCCAGGATTGCCTGTCCCGCGCGGTTGGCATGAACCAGCCGCGCTTCCTGATCGACCAGAAACACACCAGCGCTCAAGGCATCGAGCGCGGCCTCGAAACTGGCGGCGGCGATAGTCGCCACGTCCAGCATATTGCTGATCACGATGGCGCGGCGCAGATGCGGGGCGAGCAACCGGCCGAGCCGCATCTCGCGTTCGCTGAAGTGGCCCTGCGATGCGTGCCGGCTGAAGCCAAAATTGGCCAGCCGGCGCTCGTCGCGGATCAGGAACAGCTCCATCACGTCGACAATACCCTGCGGCGCGAACCAGTTGAGGTTGGCGGCGTTGGTGTTCCAATGCTCCGCGGTCAGTTCGCGCGAGCTGAGCGCCGGCTCGTCCAGGTCGCGCATCGGATCGTTGAGAACGGGCGCCCAAAGCTCGACCATGTGCGGCGCAAGAGCCGGCTGCTGCGCCAGCCAATAGGCCGGCACCCTGGTGGATTTGACCAGCAGAAATCGCCCGCTTGGCAGCTCATTGAGCGACAGTTGCCCGCTGAAGCAGTTGAGGCCAAGCCGGATCGCCTCCAGCGTCGCCTCCCAGCGGTCCGGGTCAATGGCGCAATCGTAGATCGCGCCGATCAGGTCGGACAGGGCCTCTGGCTCAATCGGAGCGGTTGCCATGGGAAGTCCCTGAAGGGCGGTGCTGATCCGTCTGTACCATGCCGGAATCGGCAGGGTCGACGGAAATATTACCCTCTGTTAACCAAACGGTAGACGACAGGGGGGCCGCAGTGGCGCTGGTCTCTGATCCGGAACGGCGGCCCCGCAGCCGTCAAAGTCGCTTGAGGCGCTTCGCAAGCAGCGCAGCCATCGGTGCCGAGTCGGACTCCACAAAGCCTTGGCGGGATGCGTCGTTCCATTGCACGCGATCACTATCGGCGAACGTGAGGTCATAGCCGGCGTTGTCGGCGAGCAGGCGCAGCCAGAAGCGCTGGGTACGGCCGTTGCCGTCGATGAACGGGTGCGCGGCATTGATTTCGTTGACTATGCGCGCCGCGGCTTCGGCGTGGTCGTCGCGCGTTGCCCCGACCAGATAGCCTAAGTGTTTCAAGTCGGCGAATTGTCGATCCATCCAGGCCGCTATGTATTCGGGCTTGGCGAATGGAAGTGGACCGCGCCCAGTCGTGTATGGGCGCTCTTTTCCGGCCCAGGAGTAGAGATCCTGGAACAGATGCCGGTGGATGGCCTTGAAGCCGGCATAGGTGCGGAAGTGAGCACGAGGTGGCAGGCCTTCGCTCGCGCGCCGATCGGTCAGGGCACGCTCGGTCAGCTCAAGTAGTGCGCTGTCCCTGATATCGAACTTGTTTACATAGACATCCGTGTTTCCATAAACAACACGACGAAAGGCGGCCCGTTCGTTCGCGGATCGCAGATAGTTCATGCTGTTATTGTTATCTGGTCTCTGCGAGCGATGAAGTAAGCCTTCAAGCGTTTGATTTGCTGCTTGATGTCCACGCCAGCAGCGTCCATCTCGGCAATCATTCGATCAACTGCAGGATCGCGGGCAAGGCCTTCGATGTCGGCGTCAACTTGCGCCTGTTGTGCACGCCAAGCGGCGTCGCTCGGGCTCTTGGAGTACAGCCTGCCCAACGGCTTCGGTGTGTCCGCCATAGGCCTGATCCTTTTTCCGTAGGTTGGGTCAAGCACTTGCGCGACCCAACATCTCACCGCTTGCTCCACCCGGCGTCGTTGGGTCGCGCTGAAACGCTTGACCCGACCTACGTCCAAGTTACACCAGCACGCCTATGTTGTCCCCCGCTCCCTGATCCTAAACGGCAAACTCGCCGGGGTGAGCGTCACGGTCGGATTGATTCGCGCCGGCACCGGCCCAAGATACTCCGGCTCGAAGCGCCGGTACAGCATCGCCAGCGCCAGCCCGTTCTCCAGCTGCGAGAGCGCCCCGCCGATGCACGCCCGTTTCCCGCCGCCAAACGGCAAATAGCTGTATTTCGCCCGCGCTTTCGCTCGCTCGGGGGAAAAGCGTTCGGGGATGAATTTTTCCGGCTCTTCCCAGTATTTCTCCGAGTGGTGGGCGATGTAGGCGCACATCACCACCACGTCGCCGGGGTTCACCTTCACGCCGCCGACCTCGTCCTCGACCACGCAGCGGCGGATCAGGCCCCAGATCGGGGGATAGAGCCGCATTGTCTCCTGGATCACCCAGCGAATATATGTGAGCTTTTCGGCCTGCTCCCAGGTCGGTTCGCCGTCGCCGCAGACTCTTTGCGCTTCCTCGCGCACTTTGGCGGCCACGTCCGGGTTCTGCGACAAGAGGTAGAGACACCAGGCCAAAGTCAGCGCCGTTGTTTCGGTACCGGCCCAGAGATATTGCTTCATCTCGTCGATCACCTGCTGGTGGTCGAACTCGGGGAAGGCGGGATCGGCCTCGGCCTGTTTCAGCATGGTCAGCAGGGTCTTGGTGCGCTGGTCGAGGTCCGCCGCGCCCACCACTTTGTCCGGAATCGCGCCCCACTCGTACATGGCCTTGTGCGCCTTTTCGTCCGACACGTCGGCGTCGGCGCCCTCGTCCTGTTTGCGCGAGCGGATCGACTTGTGGTTGAGAACGTTCGTGTACGCCTTGACCATGCCGAACACGAAATGCGGGTTGAACGGCATCTCCCTATCGAACAATGCCTGGCAGACCATGTCGGCGGCCAGCGTCCAAGTTTCTTCGACCATCTCGATGGTCTCGCCGCTCTTGGCCAGACCCGCCCAGCGGTCAGCCTTGGAGCGCAGCGATTTCAGCAGGTAGGGCAGGTACTCTTCGAACATGTTGGGGTGGAACGCGGCCTGCTGCGGCACGCGGATTTTCTGCCACAGCGCGCCGTCGATGGTGATCATGCTCTTGCCGAAAATCGGCGCCAGCCCGTCGAAGTATTTGATGTAGTTGGCTTCTTTGGTGACCAGCACCTGTTTGAAGTGCTCGGGTTCGGCCAGGAACACCAGGCGCTCGTTGCCCATGTTGAAGGCGAGGGCCCCGCCGTATTTGTCCGACATCCGGAGCAAGGTTTGCATCGGATTGACGGGGTCTTTCAGCAGCGGCGTCAGCTTGTGCCAGATGCTGTCGGTCTCGCCCAGCGAGTAGGCGGGTTGAGCGTGTGCGGTCATGCACCGGAGGTAACACCCCGCTCAGCCTCAAGTCCAGGGCATCAGCCGCCGCAGGTTAAATCGGGGACAGTATACCTATTTCTACGATGGTCCAACCAAGTGTCAAAAAGTGCGTAGAAATAGGTATACTGTCCCCGATTTAATCCCAATTTAATCCGATCTACCCCTGCAAAGCGCCCGAAAACCGCACCGGATCGCCGCCCGAGCGGGCCACCAGCGTGCCGATAGCGAACGGTTTTTCGCCCATGTCGCGCAGCACTTTCAGGGCCGAGATCATGCGCAGTTTATCGACCACCAGCACCATGCCGAGACCGCAATTGAAGGTCTGCAGCAGCTCCGGCTGGCCCATCGCGCCGGCCGCTTTCAGCCACTGGAACAGCGGCGGCAGTCGCCAGCTGCCTAGATCGATACGGGCGGCGATCTGGGGCGGCAAGACCTGTCCCAGGCTGCCCAGCAGGCCGCCGTCGCCGATGGGAATGGCGCATTTCACCGCCTGAGTGTCGCGCAAAACGGCGCGCACCAGCTTGGCGTAGGCCCGCGTCGGCTGCATCAGGGCCTGGCCAAGTTGCAGGCCGGGAGCGAACGGCGCGGGATCGCGGTAGCCGAGCCCGACGCTGCTGACGATGCGGCGGATCTGGGCATAGCCGTGGGCATGCGCTCCGGCGCCGGCTAGCGCCAGCAGACCATCGCCTTCGCTGACATCAAAACGGGGCAGCAACGCCGGACGCTCGACCATGCCCGAGGCGAATCCGGCGAGATCATATTCGCCCTCTTCGAACACGCCCGGCAGTTCCGCCGCATGGCCGCCCGAGAGCGACACGCCGGAGATGCGGCAGCCCTCGACCATGCCCGACAGCAAGCGGTCGGCGATGGCCGGATCGGCGCTGCCGCAGGCGTGGTAGTAATGGAACGACAGTGGTTCGCCGCCATGGGCCAACAAGGCGTTCGAGACATTGGCCACCAGATCGGCGCCGACGGCCTCGTGCAAACCGGTCGCGATGGCGATCTTCAGCTTGACGCCAAGGCTGCCGCTGGCAGTCACCAGCACCGGATCCTGATAGCCAGCCGCGCGCGGGTCGAACAGCGAAACGGACCCGGAAAAGCGCGGATCAGCGCCCGCCCGAGCCGTATGCTGGGCGTATTGGGCGGCGCGGCCGAACCCCGCCGAGGCTTGATCGGACGCCGCTCCAACAACTGCAAGCTGCACTGATGAACTGGGGCGCATGGGACGTGTGCTCACGACGGTTGGCCGCTCTGAAATACTCAATCACTGGCTTTACCAGAGGGTTGTTAAAAAATTGATGATCTTTGCCGCCATCGGCCGCCCCGAAGTCGCCATCGGGGCGGACTACAGCCAAAATTGTCGGTGCGCGGCTGGCGAGTTGCGCTTGACGGGGCGGTGGCGAAGCCGACAGGTGATTGGGGCGTTCGACGCTGAAACGAGGGGCGACTGGTTTGCCGGTTCATTGGACACTTTTGCGCGGCTTGGCAGCTCTGGCCGTTGTGGCGGGGGCGACTACCGCCGCGCGCGCGGCCTCGCCCTATGTGGTTGGCAACTATCCGGTCGACGCCACCGCCTCCGACGCCGTCGCCGCCAAGGCGCAGGGCATGGCGGATGCGCAAAAAGGCGCGTTGCGCTACCTTATGAAGCGGCTGGTGGACGTTTCGGCCTACCGCCAGCTGCCGCAATTGGCGCCCGCCGCCGTCGAGGGGCTGATCGAATCGGTGTCAGTGCGTTCGGAACAGAATTCGCCGACGGAATATGTGGCGACGCTCGATTTCGGTTTTCGCGCTGGCGCCATTCGGCAGCTGTTACAACAGAACGGCCTGCCGTTTCTCGACAAGCAGGCGCCGCTGTTGACGGTCATTCCCGTCTATGCCGCCCCAGCCGGCAGGCCTGCGCCCGTGACCCTCACCGAAGGCCAGCGGCTGTGGCGGCAGGCCTGGATCGGGCTCGACCTCGGCCATGCGCTCACCCCGGTCAAATTGGCCGTGGCCGGTCCCTCGTCGACCAATGAGAATTTTTTGAAGCTGGCGGCCGGCGATCGCAGCAAACTGGGCGTCGTGCAGGCCGAATCCAGCGCCGACAAGCTGTTGCTGGCGATCGCGTCGCCCTCGCCTGATGGCAAGAAGCTCACCGTTACACTGATCGGCGAGGACTGGACCGGCGCCCTGGAGTTGCGGCGCAATTACTCCCTTTACTACAACGATGTAAGCTATACGGCCGAATTCGCTTCCGTCATCGCGCTGGGCGTGCTGGAAGGCCGCTGGAAGAAGAGCCAGGGGCTGGCCGGGGCGGCGGACGACGGCGCGCCGAACTGGTCGACCACGGCCTCGGAAGGCTCGACGGCCGTGCGCCAAGACGTGCGGCTGACGGCGCAATTCACGTCCTTGCAGGAATGGCAGTCGATGCGCTCCCGCTTGGGGCAGGTGGCCGGATTGCAGAACATCCAAGTTGGCGCCCTATCCTCGCGCGGCGCAGAAGTGCAGATCGCCTATCCCGGCGGCGCCAGCGCCTTGCAGCAGCGCCTCGCCAGCGAAGGCCTCGCGCTGGCCGATGCGGGTGGCCGCCTAGTGCTGCGGGCGAATTGAGCTGAGCCGAAGACCGCTTGCCCACAGCTCCCGACCCTGCGACACCGGACCGCCACACTCGCGCTTGGATTCGGTGGGAGAACAAGCGCTTGGGCGTTGGACTGCGCCCGCTAACGATCTATTAACCTGCAGGGACCAAAGCTGACGCCGCGTGGCGTCTTGGGGCACGCTGAATGACGGTTGGGACGAGGGTTTACTTGCTGTACCGCGTTTTGCGTTGGATCGGCCTTGCGGCGATGACCGCGGGACTGGCTGCTTGCGGCCAAGTCGAGAGCGGCGGCATTGCGCCGGCCGCGCTGCCGGTGTCCAAGGCGGCCGTGCAGCTGATGAACCAGAAGGGCATGACTGCGGGGTCGCCGATCTTCATCCGCATCTTCAAGGAAGAGAGCGAGTTGGAAGTTTGGAAGGCCCGCGACGACGGGCATTATTACCACTTCAAGACCTATCCGGTGTGCAACTGGTCGGGCGATCTGGGACCCAAGCTGGAGACGGGGGACCGCCAGGCGCCCGAGGGGTTCTACAATATCAGCTCGGGGCAGATGAACCCGAATTCCAATTATTACCTCTCCTTCAACGTCGGCTTTCCCAATGCCTATGACAAGGCGTTCGGGCGCACCGGCACGGCCATCATGGTGCACGGCAATTGCAAGTCGGCCGGCTGCTACGCCATGACCGATGCGCTGGTCGAGGAGATCTACGCCCTGGTGCGCGAGGCGATCGCGGGCGGCGAGAAGCAGATCCCGCTGCATGCGTTCCCGTTCCGCATGAGCCCGGAGAATATGAAGAAACACCAGGGCAACCAGTGGATGGCGTTCTGGAAGCAGTTGAAGCAGGGGTATGATTATTTCGAGACGACGCGGCAGCCGCCGTCTGTCGCCGTGTGTTCCAAGCAGTATGTTGTGAATGCGAAGTTTGGCGACGGGGCGGTTTTGGACGCGTCCGCGCCTTGCCCGGCATTTACGCGCGCGAAACCGCAGCTGTTTGTGGATTGGGAGCAGCCCAACGCCGAGAAACTGCTGATGCAGGCCAAGGCGCCCGGCATCAAGACGCGGCATCTCGCTGCCGAGCAGGCGTTCGCCTCGGCCAAACAGGTTGAGGGCGGCTGGAACCCGGATGGGTCGCCCAAGATGAGCATCGGCGCAGCTGCGATGGGGTTCAACCCGGCCAACTGATGGCGCCCCGCAAAAGGCTCCACCCGCTTTTGGGACGCGAGTGGGCAGTGCAGGTCAATGTGAGCGACTTGGGTTTCGGCTCAGTGTGCAATAACCGCCTCATACATCGGAGAAGTCTTGGCGGCCGCGTATTTCGACAGGTGGTTGTCATCCAGAAACATGGGATGTCCATCCTCGACAATGGGGCAGGTCGAAGCATTGCACAACACACGATGCGGCCAGAGTAACTTTATTGGGTATCTTTGCGACAGATCTGACAACACATCCAAGATTGCCATGTGCCGCTTTGCGAAGTCATAAACGGGTATATCGAGACCGGTCTTGTCGAAGCTCACATGTTCGATGAAGAGCGCTCGGGGCACGCGTACTGAAGGCTCCGGCAACGGGCCCACGATCCAGACCGTCTTTCCGGCCCCGACCAGTTTCTTGACGAGCGCCTCGAAACCCTGCACAAAAATGGCCTTGTTGGCGGCCATAGTGGGCGCAACCCCGGATGCGTTGCGGAGCCGGATGTCGACCGGCGATTCCGATCGGGTCCCCGGTTCGCCCATGCGCCAGTTGGTCCATCGAGACGACAACACTACAGCGTGGATGCCTGGGGTGCTCAGAGCCAGTTGCAGCATCTGCTGGTTGTATTGCTGGCAATACTGGTACGCAGCATCTGAGACAAACGATGGACCCGACGCCGCATCGATCGAGAATCCTATTCCCACCGGGCAGTCCGCAGCCGCTGCGTAGAGCACGGCCGATCCAGCCCTCTGTGCGACTTGCTCCAGCGCCAGCGCCGTCGCCAAAGAATGCGAGTCGCCCCAAAGCAGCGTGTGCGGCTCGACATCGGCGCGTCCAAGCCGGCACGCGGCTGACGGCGGTACGATGGTCTGGCCAACACTCAGGCATTCGTATGGATGCAGGAATTTCTCGTGCTCGGCGTCCAGGAAGCGCGCCGCAACGGCATCGATGCGCGACGGAAATCCATGTTTAGCGACGATCAACAGGCCGCCCGCAAATGCTGCCAGCATGGCGAGCGCAGCCGTCACCACTAACCGCCGATTGACCTGCATCGGCCGCGCATACTGTCTGAAGGGCCGCTCAATGACATACAGCGATGCGAAGGAAAGCGCCAACGCGGCCAGACAAACAGCGGCCATCTTGGGCGCGGACACGCCTCCGAGCGTAACTTAACTCGCGAATGCAATCAGCGGAAAATGCCACAGATAGAGCTAGTACGACGCTTTCCCCAACGCGACGACTGGTCTGGCTCCGAGCAGGCGGTGCACGGCGGTTGCTTCGCCTGATCCGCTCCAGATCAAGGCTGCTGCCCCCAACACTGGAAGGAGGGCTGCTGCGCCTGGAAAACGTGTTGCGGCCGTGTAGTAGAACACCGCATAGCCGATCATGGCCAACCCGAATGAGGCCACCAACAGGTTGGCTTTCTTGTTTGCGCTGGTCGGAATGAGCGATATCGCCACCAGCCCGCCCACCAGGAGTTCCCAGAATCGGGTCGGCCCGAGATAGAATGTCGCGCTGGGTTTCAAGGCAAGCAGCCAGAGTCCAAGCACAAAGGAAAGCAGGCACAGGATCACTATAATCGGTTTGCGCAGGTTTCGCCAATATCTTGCTACAAGCATGAGCAGCAAGGGATAGAATAGATAGAACTGTTCTTCGATCGCCAACGACCAAGTATGCAACAGGGGGTTCTCGCTGACCGGCGCATCGAAATAGTTGGTCTGACGCCAGAAGAAAATGTTCGAAACGAACAGCGTTGTCGCCACTGCGCTTTGGCCCAACATTTTGTAGTCGTCGGGCGTCATCAGCAGATAGCCGGCAATCGAACAAAAAATCAGTACTGTGATCAGCGCGGGAAAGATGCGCCGCACCCGCCGCTGATAGAACGTCGCAAGGGAGAAATGACCTGCATCAATCTCCGAAGTTATGATGGAGGTGATCAGATATCCGGAAATGACGAAGAAGATGTCGACGCCAACGTAGCCTCCGCCCACTGCGGGCAACCCTGCATGAAAAGCCACGACGGGCACCACGGCGAGCGCCCGCAATCCGTCAATATCCGCACGGTACGTCATCAAGACCTTTTTGAGTTTGCGCCTCATGCCGGGCGGGAGGAGGAACTTGGCGAAACATGGCCGTTGGCGCATGCCGATTGTTGCAAAATAGCTAACATCGCAGGCTGAGCGGGTCATCTCGAATATTGCGGCGCGCCACGACACCGAAAGGACGTTAGGGCCACGCGGGTAGCCTCTCGTACGCCAACCGCCGCAACGCGCTTCCGTTACATGCCGCGACAAGACTTCCCAAGGTCGTTGAGAGCACACGACAACGGCGTCGGCTTAGGCTCATATGCGGCCAGGATTGCAATTATTAGCTTCGAGCCCACCCCATGCTCCGTTACTCCGCCTTCTCTCTGTTCCGCCAAGGCCTCGCCGGCCACACCGGATGGACGCCCGCCTGGCGCGCGCCGACGCCAAAACCGTCGTATGACGCCGTCATCATCGGCGGCGGCGGGCATGGGTTGGCCACGGCCTATTACCTCGCCAAGAACCACGGCATGACCAACATCGCTGTGATCGAAAAAGGCTGGATCGGCGGCGGCAATTCGGGGCGCAACACCACCATCATCCGCTCGAACTATCTCGAGGACGCCAGCGCCGCCATCTACGAGCACTCGCTCAAACTCTGGGAGGGGCTGGGGCGCGAGCTGAACTACAACATCATGATGAGCCATCGCGGCGTCTTGAACCTCGCCCACGACGAGGGCGAAGCGCGCGTGCTGCGCAGGCGCGTCGAAGCGAACCGGCTGAACGGGATCGATTCCGAGTGGCTGGACGCCAAGCAGGTGAAGGATTTCTGCCCGCCGATCAATATTTCGGCCGACGTGCGCTATCCCGTTCTCGGCGCGACTTTGCAGCGGCGCGGCGGCGTCAACCGGCATGACGCCGTGGTCTGGGGGCTGGCGCGAGCCGCCGACAATATGGGCGTCGACATCATTCAGAACTGCGAAGTTACCGCCCTCAAGATCGAGGCCGGGGCAATCGTGGGCGTGTCGACCACCAAGGGCGATATCCGCACTCCGAAGATCGGTTCGGTAGCGGCCGGTCACACCTCGATCATCGCCCAAATGGCGGGCGTTCGCTTGCCGATCCAATCGCATCCCTTGCAGGCGCTGGTGTCGGAGCCAATAAAACCGCTGATCCCCTGCGTGGTCATGTCGAACGCCGTGCATGCTTACGTCAGCCAGTCCGACAAGGGCGAACTGGTCATCGGCGCCGGGATCGATGCGCACAATTCCTACACCCAGCGCGGCGGCCTCGACATCATTGAGCACTCCATGGCTGCGCTGATCGAGCTGTTCCCGATGTTCTCGCGGCTGCGCCTGATGCGCCAATGGGGCGGCATCGTCGATGTGTGTCCTGATGCGTCCCCGATCATTACGCGCACTAAAGTGAAGGGTTTCTATATCAACGCCGGCTGGGGAACGGGCGGCTGGAAGGCGACGCCGGGATCAGGCCATGCCTTCGCCGACCTGGTCGCCAACGACCAGCCGAACGCCATTGCCGCGCCGTTTGCCCTAACGCGGTTTGCGTCTGGCGCGCTGGTGGCGGAGCATGGAGCAGCGGCCGTGGCGCATTGACGAATCGTGGCGCAATGACGATATTTGACATTGAATAGTATGTTGACATTTTTCGGATGAGTGGTAATCAGGCCAAGATGCAAAATTCAGAGTGAGTGCCATGATCGGATTTTCAGACAGCAAGCAGAGCGAAATCGAAGGCAGCGACCTGCTCTGCGATGGCGTGCTGCGTCCGCTGCGCGGCGGCGGTCTGACGGCAACGGTGCAAGTGGGGCCGGGCGGGCGGGTCGTCATACCGGTCGAAATGAGGGAAGCCATGGGCCTCAATCAAGGCGACTCCGTCGTCATGTCGTTGGACGATGGCGAACTCAATGTTGTCTCGCTGGCCGCTTCCATTCGTGGACTTCAGGCCATGGCAGAAAAGTATTTTCCTGGAGACCGCAGCTTGGCGGACGAATTGATCGCCGAGCGCCGCAAGGAGGCCGCGAGGGAGTAATGGCCAAAGCAGCCGAAAAAACCGCCAACAGCGTTCTCGATGCTTCGGCGTTTCTTGCCATGATAAAATCCGAGCCAGGTTGGGATCGCGTGGCCGTGGCGCTACCAACAGCGGCCATGTCGAGTGTCAATGCTGCTGAGGTCTACTCCAAACTTTCGGAATGGAACGTGTCGCGTGAGGAACATGCCCGTTGCCACGCGGTCATCAAAGATCGGATCATACCCTTCGATGCTGACTTGGCCTATCGCACTGGCGCGCTTCGAGGCGCGACAATGCATAAAGGGCTATCCTTGGCCGACCGCGCATGTCTTGCGCTTGCCCAGCGAATGGGTGTTCGAGCGATCACCTCGGACAAAACTTGGGCGGAACTCAACGTCAAAATCGATATTGAGGTCATCCGCTAGGATCGGCCTAGGCGCTCGGCGCACCAAGACAGGAACTTCCCCATGCTTCTCATCACCTGCCCCTGGTGCGGCCAGCGCGACCAGTCGGAATTCTCCTACGGCGGCGAGGCGCATATTCCGCGCCCGACCAACAGTGAGGCCATGACTGACGAGCAGTGGGCTGAATACGTCTTCATGCGCAACAATCCCAAGGGCGTCTGGACCGAGCGCTGGATGCACGCTTCGGGCTGCCGCAAGTGGTTCAACGCCTTGCGCGATACCTCAACGGATCGGTTTCTGGCGGTTTACAAGCCCGGCGAACCGCGTCCTGATGCCCACGCGCCGGGGCTGGCGACGCCATCAGGCGAACCTGTGATCGGCTCCGGCAATGACGCCGCCAAGGTCATGAGATAGGCCCGTTACAGCCCGAGTGCTGAGATCGGGCAAACTGACGTCGCCCGATCCCTCCTGCGCAATGTCGGCTAGATCGCCTGCGGCTTGAAATCGCTGGCCTCAGTCGGTGCGCAGGACTGCAACAACGCCACAGAACGCCTCACGCCCTCTTCACGGCTGAGCATGACGTCCTCGTGCTCGATGGACAGCCAGCCGTCGTAACCCACCATGCGCAGACGGTAGCAGAAGTCGCGCCACCACTTTTCGCCGTGTCCGTAGCCGAGCGTGATGTAGCTCCACGAACGGGCCGGGATATTGGCGAGGCCGCCGTTCTCCAACCGGCTGGTGACATCCGCGACGGGTTTGTTGATGAACGTGTCCTTGGCGTGCACATGGCCGATGGCCTCTCCCAGCGCATCCACGGCGGCCAGCGGATCGGCGTCCATCCACATCAGATGGCTCGGATCAAGATTGGCGTGCACGATCTTGCCGATCTCCTTGCGCAAGCGCAGCAATCCGGGGACGTTGTAGACGACCTGGTTGCCATGCAATTCAACGCAAAGCTTGGTCACGCCGTTCTTCTTGGCGTGGTCGGCGAGCTTCTTCCAATAAGGGAGCATCACGTCCTCCCACTGATATTTCAGGATCGTCTGGGTCTCCGGCGGCCAGGATGCAACGACCCAGTTCGGCATTGTGTCGGTCTTGTTGCCGGCAGGCAGCCCTGACATGAGCACGACGGTATCGACGCCCAACTGTCCGGCTAAGGTTATTGTGTCATAGGTGCCTTTTGACTGCCGCTCGCCGTCGGTTGGATGCAGATGATTGCCGTTGCAATTCAGCGCGATCAGCTCCAGGCCGCGCGTCTCGAACGCATGCTTGAAGGACTTTCGCGCGTCCGCGTCCTTGACCAGCTTGGCCAGATCGCAATGAGGCGCTGTCGTCCAATTGGCGCTATTGACCTCGACGCCTGCTATGCCGCTCGCCTTGGCCATGTCCAGCATGTCGGTGAACTTGAGATGGCCGAGCGAGTCCGAAACCAATCCGATTTTCATGGCGCAATGTTCCTGGGTTCATCGATTCGGGAGACTGGCCCCCCTACGGCGCTGGCGACAGCAGCGGTCGAGGCCGCTATGGGAACGCCATCGCTGAGCGATCAGCCGCTTCACTATGGGGCATCGCAGGTCGATTCAATAGGGTAGACGCGTTTCGTATCAATTCCTTGCAAAGTCCGCGGCGCAAAGCACAGCCAGGACCGTGTCACGCTTGGCCCATATACGACCGTGACGGAAGCAGGCTATCGTCGCGACCGTCGCCCAATCAACACTTTTAAAGGCCGGGAACAAGAATGAGCGTCATCGCGATTGTCGGAGCCGGCCTGGTCGGACGCGCCTGGGCCATCACGTTCGCTCGGGGCCGCCACGAGGTGCGGCTGTGCGATGAGGCGGCAGGCGCCTGCGAAGCTGCGCGCGCCTTCGCGGCCGAGGCCTTGCCGATGCTGGCGGCGGAGGATCTGCTGGATGGTCAGCAGGCTGCCGATGTGCTGGCGCGCATCAGAATCGCGCCCAGCCTGGAGGCCGCGCTGGATGGCGCCGCGCATGTCCAGGAGAACACTCCCGAGAAGCTCGATGTGAAGAAAGTCGTGTTCGCCAAGCTCGACCGCCTCGCCGCTGAGAGAACTGTGCTCGCGAGTTCAACGTCTGCCATCCTGCCCTCGGCCTTCACGGAGAACCTCAAGGGCCGTCACCGTTGCCTGGTTGCGCATCCGATCAACCCGCCGTACCTGATCCCCGCCACCGAGATCGTGCCCGCCCCCTGGACCGCTCCCGACATCGTCGAGCGCACGCGCGCGCTCCTGACCGGCATCGGCCAAGCCCCCATCGTGATGAAGCGCGAGATCGACGGTTTCGTCATGAACCGCCTGCAGGGCGCGCTTTTGGAAGAGGCCTTCCGCCTGGTCGCCGACGGCTATGCAACCATCGAGGACGTCGACGTCGGCATCCGCGACGGCCTGGCGCTGCGCTGGTCCTTCATGGGCGCGTTCGAGACCATCGACCTGAACGCCCCCGGCGGCATCCGCGACTATGTCGAACGCTATCAGCAGGTCTATGTGCGGCTGTTCCCCAGCATGCAGCGCCGCGTCGATTGGGCGGGGCCGGTGCTGGAGGCCGCCGAAGCGGATCGCCGCAAGCGTCTGCCGGCGGCCAAACTTGGCGAGCGGGCGCTCTGGCGCGACCGCCGGTTGATGGCGCTGCTCGCCCACAAACGCAAAGCCGCAAAAGACATTGGACATTAGGAGGAGCACGCCATGGCCGCCAAGAAGCCGTCGAAGAAAGTCATCATTACCTGCGCCGTCACGGGATCGATCCATACGCCCTCGATGTCGCCGCATCTTCCGGTCACCGCGCAGGAAATCGCTGACGCCGCCATCGGCGCCGCCAAAGCGGGAGCGGCGGTGGTTCATCTGCATGCGCGCGATCCCAAGGACGGGCGGCCGGACCAGACGCCGGAGGCCTTCGCGCCGTTCCTGCAGGTGATCAAGCAGGCCTGCGATGTGGTCGTGAACATCACCACCGGCGGCGCGGCCACCATGACCATCGAGCAGCGCGTGAAACCGGCCGCGACCTTCAAGCCGGAGGTGGCCTCGCTCAACATGGGCACCATGAATTTCGGCCTCTACCCGATGCTGGAGCGCTTCAAGGATTTTAAGCACGACTGGGAGCGGCCGTACCTGGAGGGTTCTCGCGAGCGCATGTTCAAGAACACCTTTACCGATATCGAATACATTCTTACGACGTGTGCGGCCAATGGAACGCGCTTCGAGATCGAGTGTTACGACATCGGTCATCTGTACACGCTGCGCCACTTTGCCGACCGCGGCGTCGTGAAGCCGCCGTTCTTCATCCAGTCCGTGTTCGGCATTCTCGGCGGCATCGGTCAGCACCCGGAGGATGTGATGCACATGAAGCGCACCGCCGACCGGCTGTTCGGCGATGAATACCGTTGGAGCGTGCTCGGTGCGGGACGCGGGCAGCTGCCGGTTGCCGCCATGGCGGCGGCGATGGGCGGCAATGTGCGCGTGGGGCTGGAGGATTCGCTCTGGATCGGCGCGGGGCAGCTGGCCAAGAGCAACGCCGAGCAGGTGACGCGTGTGCGCCAGATCATTGAGGGGCTGGGGCTGGAGATTGCGACGCCCGACGAGGCGCGCGAGATTCTGGAATTAAAGGGCGGCGACAAGGTCGCGTTCTGATGCAGGGCCGTAGGGCGCAATAGGCGCTTTTTCTTCGCGCCGTATTGCGCCGCAGGGGGCCAATTCGACCGCCATTGCCAAGGTTCGCCCCCTGCGGCGCAATACGGCCGGAAGAGGCTTATTGCGCCCTACGGTCATTACCAAGAGGAACACCATGAAAACGCGCGCAGCCGTCGCCTTCGAAAAGGCGAAACCACTGGAAATCGTCGAGGTCGATCTGGACGGGCCGAAAGCTGGCGAAGTGCTGGTCGAGATTAAGGCCACCGGCATCTGCCACACCGACGAGTTCACCATTTCGGGCGCCGATCCCGAAGGCTTGTTCCCGGCCATCATGGGCCATGAAGGGGCGGGCGTGGTGGTCGAAGTAGGCGCGGGCGTGTCGTCGCTGAAGGTCGGCGACCACGTCATTCCGCTCTATACGCCCGAATGCCGCGAATGCCCGAGCTGCCTGTCGCGCAAGACAAATCTGTGCACGTCGATCCGCTCGACGCAAGGGCTGGGCGTGATGCCCGATGGCACCAGCCGGTTTTCGTACAAGGGCCAGAAAGTGCACCATTACATGGGGTGTTCGACATTTTCCAATTTCACGGTGCTGCCGGAAATTGCCCTCGCGAAAGTGCGCACCGACGCGCCGTTCGACAAGATCTGCTACATCGGCTGCGGCGTGACCACGGGCGTCGGCGCTGTGCTGAACACGGCGAATGTGGAAGCTGGCGCAACGGCTGTCGTGTTTGGATTGGGCGGGATCGGGCTCAACGTCCTCCAGGGACTGCGGTTGGCCGGCGCCAGCATGATCATCGGCGTCGACCTCAACAATGATCGAAAATCCTGGGGCGAACGCTTCGGCATGACGCACTTTGTAAACCCCAATGACGTCAAAGGGGACATTGTCGCTCACCTGGTGACCATGACCAAGCGCGGCGCGGACCAGATCGGCGGCGCCGACTACACCTTCGATTGCACCGGAAACACCGACGTGATGCGTCAAGCGCTGGAGTGCTCGCATCGCGGCTGGGGCACCAGTGTGGTCATCGGCGTGGCGGCGGCGGGCAAGGAGATCAGCACGCGTCCCTTCCAGCTGGTGACGGGGCGGACCTGGAAAGGCACGGCCTTCGGTGGCGCGCGCGGCCGGACGGATGTGCCCAAGATCGTCGATTGGTACATGGACGGGCGCATACAGATCGATCCGATGATCACGCACATCCTGAAGCTCGACGACATCAACAAGGGTTTTGCCTTGATGCACGAAGGCAAGTCGATCCGGAGTGTGGTTGTGTACTGATGGGTTGGCGCAAAGGCGCGGCATCCTCCTCTCCCCCGTCTTCAGGGGGAGAGGAGACCGTGTCTCGCAGCCGCCCTCTTCGGCGGCAAGAGCCACGCGGTCGGTGAGGGGCAGCGGTTGGGACAGGCCTTGTCGCGGCACGGAGCGCGCTCGTTGAGATCGGTACGGAGCAAGCGGCTGCCCCTCACCTGTCGCTGAGTCCTCGCGCTTCGCGCTCGGGCGACATCCTCTCCCCCAAAGTTGGGGGAGAGGAGAAAACCCGGGCACTTCCCTCTCCCCCGTCTTCAGGGGGAGAGGAGACCGCGTCTCGCAGCCGCCCTCTTCGGCGGCAAGAGCCACGCGGTCGGTGAGGGGCAGCAGCTGGGACAGGCCTTGTCGCGGCACGGTGCGCGCTCGTTGAGAGCGGTACGGAGCAAGCGGCGGCCCCTCACCTGTCGCTGAGTCCTCGCGCTGTGCGCTCGGGCGACATCCTCTCCCCCAAAGTTGGGGGAGAGGAAAAGTGCGCTGTGCGCTTTAGCTCCGCCTCGTTTTCCCCTTCCTGAACACCGCGACCAGCTCGACATGTGGTGTAAAGAGGAACTGATCGATCGGCGTCACGCTCTCGATCAAGTAGCCGCCATCCACCAATATCCTAGCGTCGCGCGCGAACGTTGCGGGGTTGCACGATACGGCGATCACGGTGCCCACGGTGGATTTCGCCAGCATGGCCGCTTGCGGCTCCGCTCCCGCGCGCGGCGGGTCGAACAGCACGGCGGAGAACGGCGCGAGTTCGTTCACTGACAGCGGCTCGCGGGCGAGATCGCGGCGCAGCACGTCGATCTTGCGCAAGCCGGGCTCGCGCGCGGCCTTGGTCAATGCTGCGACGGCGAGCCGGTCCCACTCCACCGCCAAGACCTCATGCCGTTTGCCGAGCGCAAGGGAAAACGCGCCGAGGCCGGCGTAGAGATCGGCAATCTTTGCGTTCGATTTGAGCTTCACGACGGCGGCTTCAGCCAGCCGCATCATTGCGGTCTCGGCCTCCGCGGTAGCTTGCAGGAAACTGCGCGGCGGCAGGGGAACGATGTGCGATGACACCGCAATCCGCGGTTCTGAGCGCGCGGCGATCTGTTCGTCATCGACGGTCAGGCGCAACACCTGGGACGTCGCCGTCATCCAGCCCCCGAGCAGGGCGCGGCGCTTGGCGGTCATTTCGGCGCCCGCCCCCTCGATGGCGACGTCGAGCCCATGCGAGGTATCCGTCACATGCAGTTCGGCCGATCCCTGGCGCGGTAGCGCCAATGCCGCGAGAGTACGCAACTGCGGCAGCGCCGCGACAATCGCCGGTCGCAGCACCGGGCACTCCTGGATTTCGACCACCGTCTGGGAGCGCGCCTTGTGATACCCGAGCGTAACATCGTCGCCCGCGCGCACCACGGCAAATGCCGCGCGCCGCCGCGAGTGTGGCGGGATGCCGATGAGGTCGCCGATCGGAAACTCGAGCGCGCGTGACGCCAGGGCATGAGTGATCTGGTCACGCTTGAAAGCGCCGTACACGGCAGGTCCCGCGTGCTGCAGAGCACAACCGCCACAGGAGCCGAAATGTTTGCAGACCGGCGCAATGCGGTCGGGGCTTGCGGAGGCAACTTCAAACAGCGTGCCGCGCTCACCCTCGACATCGGCCAGCACGGTCTCGCCGGGCAGCGTAAACGAAACGAAGATCCGCTTGCCCTCGATCAACGCCTCGCCATCGCCCTGCGCCGCCAGGGATTGAATAGTCAACGATGCGGTAGCCATTGCACGTCTTTCATCTTGGTACGTGTCATCCTCGGGCATGTCCCGAGGATCCATCCATCAAAGCAGACAGACTGCCTTACGGTGCGAGATTGGCGGAAAGCCGCGAGCCGCTGAACATGCTGCGCCATGGATCCTCGGGACAAGCCCGAGCATGACACAGGTTGTCACTGGATCGGCCTGTTGGTCATCTCAAGGTGCAGTTGCGTGCCGGTGTAGGGATGCGCCAGCGCCACGGCCTCGTCGAGTTCAACACCCAGCCCTGGCTCCGTCGATGGTATGACGTACCCATCCTGCCACAGGATCGGCTTCTTCAAAAGCTTGGCATGCATGCCGCCCCAGGTCTCGATGCTCTCTAGGATAAGGAAGTTCGGCAGCGAGGCCGCAAACTGCACGTTGGCCGCGCCTTCAATCGGACCGCAGTAAAGATGCGGCGCGATCTGCGCGTAATGCGCCTCGGCCATGGCGGCGATCTTCTTGGCCTCCATCAATCCGCCGACGCGGCCGAGCGCCATCTGCAGGATGCTGGCAGCGCGTAGTTGCAGGACACGTGCAAATTCATATTTGGTGACCAGCCGCTCGCCAGTTGCGATGGGGATGGTGGTACCGCGTGCGACAATCGCCATCTCCTCGGGCATTTCCGGCGGTACGGGTTCCTCGAACCAGAGTGGGTCGTAGGGTTCGAGCTGGCGCGCGAGCCGCAAGGCTCCGGACACGGTGAATTGTCCGTGCGTGCCGAACAGCATGTCAGCCTTGGTTCCGACCGCCTCGCGGATCAGTTTTACGAATTTTACGCTGAGCGCCAGGCTTTCTAGCGACGGCTGGCGCGGATCGAAGGCGGAATAGGGCGCAGCCGGATCGAATTTGACCGCCGTAAAACCCTGTTTGACATACTGCGCGGCGCGCTCGGCCGATTGTTCGGCGTTCCAATAGATGGCGTCGGTCTGGCCCTTGGCAAGATCGGGATAGATATACGTGTAGCTGCGCAGTTTCTCATGCACGCGACCGCCCAAAAGTTCGTACACGGGTTTTCCGACCGCCTTGCCCTTGATGTCCCACAGCGCGATCTCGATGCCGGAGAGCACGCCGACCAGCGTTGCATCGGGGCGCAGCGTGTAGCCGCTGCCGTAGACGATCCGCCAGAGTTTTTCGATGTGGAATGGGTCCATGCCCAGCACCTGGCGCTCGAACACGTCGCGGATGGCCGCTTCCATCACCTTTGGCCCGAACGTATCGCAATAGACCTCGCCGACGCCCTCGATGCCGTTGTCGGTGATGAGCTTTAGTAAAAGGAAATAGCGCCCGCCGTTGCCCGGGGGCGGGTTGCCGACGACGAAGGTTTTCAGGTCTTTGATTTTCATAGTTTCGACTGATCTCTAATCGCTGTGGTGGTTGGTCGCGGTGACGTAGGGGCGACCCGTGGGTCGCCCTGATGCTGCACGGTATGCTGCCCTAGGG
>JANMVX010000229.1:0-1925 GCA_031393505.1 Hyphomicrobiaceae bacterium
GAAAACAGCGACAGGTGAGGGGCAGCCGCTTGCTCCGTACTGGTGGTGAGAAGGTCCGTGCAAGCCGCTGCCCCTCACCGACCGCGTGGCTCTTGGCGCAAAAAGGCGCCTGCGAGACGTGGTCTCCTCTCCCCCTGAGAAGGGGGAGAGGAGAAGTTCAGCGCCTCTCCTCTCCCCCTTCTTAGGGGGAGAGGATGTCGCTCCGAGGCGAAGCCGAGGAAAACAGCGACAGGTGAGGGGCAGCCGCTTGCTCCGTACATGTGGCGAGAAGGTCCGAGCAAGCTCTTGCCTCGCACCGACCGCGTTCCGCTCACGCATTGTCGATCTCATCGCGCCAGCTCCTCGGCCACCACCGCATGATCTGAGAACGGCAGAACTTCGCCCATCACGTATTGCCCGGTCTCGTGGCCCTTGCCGGCCACCAGCAGCACGTCGCCTTTTCCGAGCATCGCCACCCCCGCCCGGATGGCCTCGCGGCGGTCGCCGATTTCCGTTGCCCCGCGTGCGCCGGTCATGATCTCGGCGCGGACGGTCGCCGGCACTTCTGTGCGCGGATTATCGTCGGTCACGATCACAGTGTCGGCCAGTTCTGTTGCGATGTGGCCCATAATTGGCCGTTTCGCGCGGTCGCGGTCGCCGCCGCAGCCGAACACGCAGATGAGTTTTCCGGTTGCAAAGGGGCGGAGCGCCGCCAGCGCCGCCTTCAACGCATCGGGCTTATGCGCGTAGTCGATCACCACCATGCCGCCGCGCACGCCGCCGGCCATTTCCAACCGTCCGGGCACGCCTTTTAACTTCGGCAACTGCGCGAACACGCCGTCCGGCGGCGCGCCGGCACCGATGCAGAGCGCCGCCGCGATCAGCGCGTTTGACGCCTGGTAACCGCCGATCAGCGGGATGCTCAGCTCCAGCTTCTCGCCCTCGTGCCACACCGTCAGTCGCTGACCAAAACCGTCGCTGGCCTCGCTCACGACGCGAATGAATTTGCCTTTTTTTCCGACCGTCATGACCTTGAGTTGACGCCGATAGGCGACCTCAATCACGCGTTCCGCCTCGCCGCTTTCGGCATTGATCACGGCGGCGGCGCCCTCGGGCAGCAGTTCGTTGAACAGCCGCAGTTTGGCCAGGAAATAGTCCTCGGCGTCCTTGTGATAGTCGAGGTGATCATGGCCGAGGTTGAGGAACGCCCCCGCGGTCAGCCGCACGCCATCGAGGCGACGCTGTGACAATCCGTGGCTCGACGCCTCCATGGCCAGATGCTCGCACCCGTCCTGCGCCAGCTCGGCCAGCATGGCGTGCAGCGTCACGGGATCGGGGGTGGTCAGGCTTTCGGTGGTCGAGCCATCAGGGCGGATCAGGCCGAGCGTTCCTAGGTTGGCGGCCTTTAGGCCCAGCCCGGCCCAGATCTGGCGCACGAAATAAGCCGTGGAGGTTTTGCCGCTGGTGCCGGTGATGGCGACGATGGTCTGCGGCTGGTGGCGATAGAAGCGCGCCGCCATCTGCGCCAGCGACAGCCGCGGATCGTGCGAGCGCACCACGGCCACCTTTGGGCCGACCGGCAGCAGCACGTCGTTGCCGACCAGTACTGCGGTCGCGCCGGCCTCAATGGCCTGGGCGACGAAGCGCGCGCCATCTAGCTTGGACCCAGGCATGGCAGCGAATAGGTACCCTGGCTTCACGGCCCGGCTGTCGGCGGTGATGCCGACGATATCGACAGCGCCGGCGCTGGCGTCGGCTCTGGCGTCGTGGCCCAGAAATTCGGTCAGTTTCATATGAGGGAGGTCGCCTTGGCTCATGCGCAGGGAACGCCCCACGATGCGGCGTCAATCCAAATGACAGTGCGTTAATATGTGTGGCGGGCGCGCCGGTCAACATTCGAGGCGGCGTGGCGTAGATGCTATGGGCCGGCGGCGAGAGGCGTGCGA
>JANMVX010000240.1:0-4809 GCA_031393505.1 Hyphomicrobiaceae bacterium
TGGTTTTGTTTTTTCCCAAAAATGCCAAAACCCTATTTTTTGTCGGGGCGACCTTTGGGCCGCCCACTAACTGCTGGCTCGCTCCCCTCTGGCTACCCCCGGGCCCCCCCTACAGACGACAGGATCGACGCCTGGTGAGCAGCTTTGCGTCTGCATTGACATATGTCAACCTGAAGTGCAGTTTGTCTGAAACCTCTTACGGGAGCGGCGCCTTGATGGTTCGCACACTCGAACGACGATTGGCTCCGCCTCGCGCCAAACGGCGCGATGTGTCGACGCCGGTCGAGTTCGGAGGCGATCCCGTCGTGTGGGCGGCCTGGCTCTATTACGAAGAGCGCATGACGCAGGAAGAGGTTGCCGAGCGTCTGGGCGTCTCGCGCGCCACCGTGGTGAACGTGCTGCAGGAAGCGCGTGATCGCGGCATTGTCACTATCGCGGTGTCGCCAAAACATCTGCAAAGCGTGAGGATATCGCATGCGCTGTCCGAACTTTACGCCTTGGAAAATTGCGTGATCGTTCCCGATGACGGTGGGCGACGGCCGGATTTCGAGCGCATCGGGCAAGCGGGCGCGCAAGTGCTGGCCGAAATTCTGGAAGATCACGACGTGTTGGGCGTCGCCTGGGGCCGCACGGTGCTGGCGCTGTCGGAGGCCCTGCCCGAGGCGCGTCGTCCTGGCATTTCGGTGGTGCAGATTGCGGGCAGCGCGATCGGCACGGCCGAATTTTCGCCAGAGTTGTGCACCTCCAATATCGCGCATCGGATTGGCGCGCGCTGCATCAATCTGCATGCGCCGGGAATCGTCTCGCGGCCGGAGATCAAGACCCTGTTCATGAGGGAGCCGGAGCTGGTGCGCCAGTTCGAGATCATTCGCTCCTGCACGAAAATCCTGTTTGGCGTCGGCGGTTTCGAGAATGCCGGTACGGTACTCAGCAGCGGGTACATGACGCCGCAAACCGTGAAACCCTACGTGGAGCGCGGCGGCATCGCCGTGGTGGCGGGACGGGTGCTGGACAGCAGGGGAAAGGCGGTGCTCGGCAGTCTGGACGACCAAATGATCGGACTTACCCTGAGGGAATTGATCAAGATTCCCGAACGCATTTGCGTTGCCGGTGGGCTGGATAAGGTCGACGCCATCGAAGGCGTGTTGCGCGGCGGTTATGCAACTCTTCTGGTCACGGACGAACTGACCGCCGAGGCGCTTTGCGCACGCGCACGATTGGAAGCCGGGCAGACACCGCGCCGCGGCAGGAGAACCGCATGACCGCCGCCGTGGCTGAAACCCCGCTGCCGCGCCGCTCGAGCTGGCCGCGCATCCTTACCTCTGAGCATCCGCTGCCCTGGCTGCTGCCAGCCTCGGCGTTGATGATCGTGTTCGGCATTTACCCGTTGCTCTATGCGGTGTGGCTGTCGCTGCACAAACGCCACCCGGTCACCCGCCGGTATATCTTCGATCCCGCGTCCAACTGGGTGAACATGTTTTATGACGAGCGGCTGTGGAACGCGATTTTCAACACCTTTCTCTACACCGCCATCGCGCTCGTCATCCAACTGGTGCTGGGCCTGCTGATCGCCCTGCTGCTCGACACCGACCGCAAGGGTTACGGTTTTATGCGTGGACTGATGACCTTGCCGCTGGTCGTCCCGCCCGCCGTCACGGGCATGATGTTCCTGTTGATGCTGGACGGCTCGTTCGGGGTGCTCAGCCGTGGGCTCTACGCCGCCGGCCTGTGGTCGCCCGAGCATCCGATCCTGGCCACCTCCGGTTCCGCCATGGCCGGCGTGCTGCTGGCCGATATCTGGCAGTGGACGCCCTTTATGACGCTGATCATGTTGGCGGGCTTACGCGCGCTGCCGAAGGAGCCGTATGAGGCGGCAGCCATTGACGGCGCGACCAACGTCCAGGCGTTCTTCAAGCTGACGCTGCCCATGATGTCGAAGGTGATCGCCATCGCGGTGTTGATCCGCGGTATCGATCTGTTCCGGGCCTTCGACTACATCAAGGTCATGACGGATAGCGGCCCTGGCACGTCAACCGAGACGCTGACCGCTTACGCCGGCAAGATATATTTCAGTAGCGCCAACTTCCCGTTCGCTTCCACTGTGGCCCTGCTGACACTGATCCTGGTGATTGCGACATCGACCATCTTCATGAAGATCTTCCGGATCAAGCTCTGATGGAACTCTCCCGCCCCTTCAGGATCCTGCGCGATGCGGTCGCCATCTTCGTGGTCGGGCTGTTCACGTTCCCGATCTTCTGGTGGGCGTTGACCTCGATCAAGCCGGTCTCGGCCATCTTCGACAAGGACCGCGTGGTCTTTTTCGATTTCAAGCCGACACTGATCAATTATGCCGTGGTCTTATTCGGCCGCTCGCGGGCCGACAGCGCCATCGACAGCGGTCTTGCCATAGGCGTCGCTGGCGCCAGCACCTATGATTCGCGCCAGACCGTGCTCGATTCGCTGATCATCGCCTTGGGTGCGACGGCGCTCACTGTGGTCATCGCGGCGCTGGCCGCCTACGCCCTGTCGCGCATGCGCTTCTGGGGACGCGACGCCTACCTCAATTGGATCCTCGGTCAGCGCTTCATGCCGCCCATCGCCATCCTGATCCCGCTGGTCACCATCTACAAACTCGGCGGCATGCGCGACACCGACAACCGCTACATGGGCTATGTCGGGCTGGTGATCATCTACGCCCTGCTCAACCTGCCCATCGCCGTACTCCTTATGAAGAGCTTTTTCGACGACGTGCCCAAGGATGTCGACGAAGCCGCCATGATCGACGGCGCCACGCGCTGGCAGACATTCCGGCGCATCGTCATGCCGCTGGTCAAGGGCGGGCTGGCGGCCGCCGCCGTTCTCTGCTTCGTGTTCTCCTGGACCGAGTTCCTGCTCTCGCTGTTCCTGACCACGGACATCCGTACCCTTCCCGTAAAAATCTCCACCTTCCAGACTTCGACGGGATCGGAGTGGGGGTTCATCTCGGCGCTCGGCACGGCGGGCATCATCCCGAGTTTCATCTTTATACTGCTGGTTCAACGCCATCTGGTGCGCGGCCTCACCCTTGGCTCCCTCAAGGAGTAGGCCGCGTGCGAGCGACTGCCTGACGTCAAAAGCTCCCAAAACCCTAGGAGGAAAACGTGAACTTCAAGGAATACGATAAGAAAACCTACATCGCCGACACCGCCCGCGCGTTCGCCGAGCGGCGCATCTCCAAGCGCGAATTCCTGCGCAAGGCCGGCCTTGCTGGCGTCGGCTTCTCGGCCTTCGCGGCGGGGCTGCTCGGCAACCAGCGCTTTTACAAGGGCGACCTCAGTCTGATCGGCACCGAGGCCATGGCCGGCGAGGCCGAAACGACCAAGTGGCTGAAGGATGTCGGGTCCAAGTTCAAGGGCACCAAGATCCGCTACACCTCGGAATCAACACCGCCGACCGTCGTGGTCGACAAGCTCAAGAAGGAATTCACGGACCCCACCGGCATCGAAGTCGAAGTCGAAATCGTCCCGTTGGAACAGGTTCTCGCCAAGGCCACGCAGGACGTGCAGGGCCAACTCGGCACCTACGACCTCTATTATCTCGATCAGTCCTGGGTCGCGACGTTCGCTCAGGATACCTACGATCCGATCGCCTACTACAAGGACAAGCCTGATCTCGCCATGCCCGGTTTCGATTGGGAAGACTTCTCCAAGCCGCTGGTCGACGGTCTCGCCCTCTACAATGGCAAATGGGCCGGTATCCCCTTCGATATCCCGATCATGACGCTGATCTATCGCAAGGACATCCTTGAGAAGCACAAGATCGCCGTACCCAAGACGCAGGATGAATTCCTCGCTGCGGTGAAGATGATCACCGAGGCCGAGAAGGGCAATGGCGTCTACGGTACAGGCCTGCAGGCCAAGTCCGGCCACTACTCGCTCAACTGCGACTGGACCCAGGTGGTCTGGAACGAAGGCGGCTCGATCTTTACCAAGGACAAGAAGTTCTCCGGCAACGACGAAGCTGGCGTGCGCGGCCTTAAGGTGTACCAGGAGTATCTCAAGAACGCGCCGGCCAACTCGACGGCGTCCACCTGGGACGGCCAGTTCCAGATGTTCCAGTCGGGCCAGGTCGCCATGGTCAACAGCTGGGACGAGTTCTGCCCCGGCTTCGACGGCGACGACAGCAAAGTCAAGGGGCTGTGGGACATCCACACGGCGGTCCGAGGCAAGCCGCTGCGTGCGGTCGCCGATGCCGGCTTCGGCGAAATCCCCAACTACGCCCACCAGGGCGGCTCGATCCTGGGGCTCTCGAAGTATTCCAAGAACCCGGACGCAGCCTGGCTGTTCATGCAGTGGGCCTGCTCCAAGGATGTGATGACGCGCTGCACGCTGCTGGGCGGCTTTGCCCCGATGCGTCTGTCGTCGTTCGCCGACCCGCGCGTAAAAGCCAAGGCCGTAGTCGGCCCCGGCACGACGCGCCATCTGCCAGTCGTGAAAGAGACCATCGACACCATCATGGCGTCGGAGCCCGACATGCCGCTGTGGGCCGGTTTCTCGAACAACGAGATCCCGACCGAACTGGGCAAGCTCTTGACCGGGCAGTCCTACGGCGGCGACGCCAAGGCCTGCATGGACGCCGTGGCAGCCCAGATCGACGCCAAGGTGAAGGACGCCGGGCTGTAGGGCCCGCACGAAGTAGTCTCTCCTCTCCCCCTACTTAGGCGGAGAGGAGACCGCGTCTTGCAGCCGCCTCTTCGGCGGCAAGAGCCACGCGGTCGGTGAGGGGCAGCCGCTTGCGCCGTACCTGTTGAAACCTGTACGGAGCAAGCGG
>JANMVX010000309.1:0-2623 GCA_031393505.1 Hyphomicrobiaceae bacterium
CCGCTTCCGGATTCGCTGATCAAGCTGGTGCAGGCGGCGTGGAAGACACAGCTCACGGACAAGACCGCAAAGCCAATCTATCCATAAGGCTGCGGGCCATTGTCCGGCTCGGATAGAATCCAGGACGCGGCGCGTGGTCCCATGCGACGCATCGATCGCGCGCCGCGATTGCTTGCAGCAACTCGGCGCGATCGTTCATTGTCCCATCCGATAGCACGCCACTCACATGCCTGACTCCCGTCCGATGCCCCCGGCAGTGATCGGCGCCTCGCTGCGCCGATGGCAGCACGCCGGGTTGAACACGTGGGCCGATCCGCTGTTCAAGCGGCTGACGCAGGCGTTCGCGTTCCTGGTGTTCAGCCTGCTGGCGGCGATACTCGTCTCGCTGGTGATCGGCAGCTGGCCGGCGATCAAGGCGTTCGGGCCCGCGTTTATCGTGTCCCCGACGTGGGATCCGGTGAAGGACCGGTTCGGCGCGCTGATCCCGATCTACGGCACGCTGGTCACCTCGGCGATCGCCATGGCGATCGCGATTCCATTGAGCTTCGGCATCGCGATTTTCCTGACCGAGCTCAGCCCCCCATGGCTGCGCCGGCCGCTGGCAACGGCGATCGAATTGCTCGCCGCGATCCCGTCGATCATCTACGGCATGTGGGGGTTGTTCGTGTTCGCGCCATGGTTCATGGATCACGTGCAGCCGCTGCTGATCCAGGTGTTCGGCCCGCTGCCGCTCTTCGGCGCGCTGTTCCAGGGACCGCCGATGGGGATCGGCATGCTGAGCGCCGGGATCATCCTGTCGGTGATGGTGATTCCGTACATCACCGCGGTGATGCGCGACGTGTTCGAGCTGACGCCGCCGATGCTCAAGGAAACGGCGTACGGACTCGGCGCGACCACTTGGGAAGTCGTCTGGCGCGTCGTGCTGCCCTACACCAAGGTGGGGGTCGTCGGCGGCATCATGCTCGGGCTCGGCCGCGCGCTTGGCGAAACGATGGCGGTGACGTTCGTCATCGGCAACTCGCACAACCTCTCAGCGTCGCTGATGGCGCCCGGAAACAGCATCGCGTCGGCGCTTGCCAATGAGTTCACCGAGGCGGTCGGCGACCTATACACGTCGGCGCTGATCGAGCTCGGACTCATCCTGTTCCTGATCACGTCGATCGTGCTGGCGCTGTCGAAGCTGCTGCTGCTGCACCTGGCACGCAACGAGGGCAGGCAGGCTTAGGGCATGGTCAGCGAGCCGCGCGACATGGCGCTGTTCCGGCGCCGCCGGCGCACCAACGCGATCATGATGACGGTGGCCGGGCTGGCGCTGGCATCCGGGCTCTGCGCGCTGGGATGGATTCTCTTTACGTTGATCGGCGAGGGCATCGGCGCGATGCGCTGGTCACTGTTCTCGCAGAATACGCCGCCGCCAGGGTCCGACGGCGGACTCGCCAACGCGATCTTCGGCAGCGTGCTGATGGCCGGGATCGGCACCGCGATCGGAACGCCGGTCGGGATCCTGGCTGGCACCTACTTGGCTGAATATGGTCAGCGCGGCTGGCTCGCGCCGGCGACACGCTTCATCAACGACATGCTGCTCGCAGCGCCGTCGATCATCATCGGCCTCTTCGTCTACGCCGTGTACGTTGCGCACGCGAAGCATTTTTCCGGGTGGGCCGGCGCCATCGCGCTGGCGCTGATCGTTGTGCCGGTCGTCGTCCGCACCACCGACGACATGCTGCGGCTGGTGCCGAACAGCCTGCGCGAAGCGGCGGTTGCGCTCGGCTGTCCAGCGTGGAAAATGATCATGCTGGTCAGCTATCGCGCGGCGCGCGCGGGGATCGTTACCGGCATCCTCCTCGCCGTCGCCCGCATCTCGGGTGAGACCGCGCCGCTCTTGTTCACGTCGCTCAATAACCAGTTCTGGTCGGTCAACATGAACGCGCCGATGGCCAACCTCCCGGTGGTGATTTTCCAGTTCGCGATGAGCCCGTACGAGAACTGGCAGCGGCTGGCGTGGGGTGGCGCGGCGCTGATCACCGTGACGGTGCTGCTCCTGAACATTCTCGCGCGAACGCTGCTCCGGCATCGAAACCAATGAACATGAAATTACAAGCCCCCGAGCCGAAGATCCAGGTGAAAAAGCTGAACTTTTTCTATGGCGCGTTCCAGGCCTTGAAAGAGGTAGAGATCGACATTCCCAACAAGAAGGTCACCGCATTCATCGGGCCGTCAGGGTGCGGCAAGTCGACGCTGCTGCGCGTGTTCAACCGGATGTATGCGCTGTATCCGGAGCAGCGCGCCGAAGGCGAAGTGATCATGGACGGCGAGAACCTGCTGACCTCGACGCAGGACGTCGCCTTGCTGCGTGCGAAAGTCGGGATGGTGTTCCAGAAGCCGACGCCGTTCCCGATGTCGATCTACGACAACGTTGCCTTCGGCGTGAAGCTCTTCGAGCGACTGTCGCGCGCGGAGATGGACGAGCGCGTCGAATGGGCGCTGAAGCGTGCGGCGTTGTGGAAGGAAGTCAAGGACAAGCTCAACCAGTCGGGCAACGGACTCTCCGGCGGGCAACAACAGCGTCTGTGCATCGCGCGCGGGATTGCGGTGAAGCCCGAGGTGCTGCTGCTCGACGAAC
>JANMVX010000324.1:0-15345 GCA_031393505.1 Hyphomicrobiaceae bacterium
GCCAAGAGCCGCTGTTCTTCTGCCCATGTGCGCTTGCGCTGGGCTTCGGCGCTGGCGGCATAGCGGGCCACCAGATCGGCCACGGTGCGCGGCCGTCCAGAAGTGCCGCCAGCGGCCGGATCGTCGCCGGCAAGGGCCATGTCCCGCCGCTCGCGCGCCAGCTTGCGGGCATCGGCCAAGCCAATCCCGCCGTCGTTGGCGCTGCCCAGCGCGGTCCGACGCTTCTTGCCGCCGTGCCGGTAGAACAAGAACCAGGTTTTGCGGCCCTTGTCAGTGACCCTGAGCACCAGACCGGGGCATCCGCCGTCCCAAATGTCCGTGCGGGGCCCCTTGGCCTTGGCGGCTTTCACGCCGATTTCAGAAAGTCGCTGTTGAGCCAAGATCGCCTCGCCGGTTTCCAGGGGACCATCTGGGGGACCACAGGGGACCAACCAGGGGACCACGAACTGTCGATTTTAACCATACCCCAGCGTACTCACGCGAACAAGTGAATAGGAAAAACGCAACGATAATAGCGCTTTATCGACGTTCACTTGCGTCCTGGATTATTCAGTACAGATCGGGCTTGACCTGCTTCGGGAGCAGGGGGTCGGGAGTTCGAATCTCCCCACTCCGACCAATCGTTTTGCGCCCGACGGGCGTTTTGCCTCATGCCGTGAGATTTCGGGGGGCTTGCGCGCATCGGATGTGCAGGTCATGGTCCGGCACGCCATTGCAATCCACTCATGAGTCCGATGCTATGCCGTTGAATTTGCGCTCTTTTGTTCCGCTCTCCGCTGCCCTGCTGGCGACCCTGGCGGTGCCGCTGGCGCCCGCCTACGCCAAGCAGGTTTGCGGCTGGTACGCCATCGCCTATTGCAACAGCTCGAAAGCGGAAACGATCAAATTCGCCAATCGGGGCTGGGGCGCGGTCATCCATTCCAACGACTATGCGGGATTGACGGCGGGCTATTTCTGCGCCGCCAGCGGACCCCAACCGAGGGATAGCGCACTCCGGGATCAGAAAAACGCCCGGACAACAGGGGTTTCCAGCGACACCTACATCAAGCGCGCCTGCACCGACGCCTCCAACATCGGCGATTGAGGCGCATTCCAACTCATGTCCGACGCCATTCAATTCGACCGATCAATGGATTTCTCCTACGGGGTCGCCGACGCGGTGGCGCCGGGGGTGCGGCGGCTGGTGGCGCGCAATCCGGGGCCGCTGACCTTCAAGGGCACCAACACCTATCTGCTGGGCACGCGCGAGATCGCCGTCATCGATCCGGGGCCGGATGATCCGATGCATCGCAGCGCCATTCTTGCCGCGGCGGGTGGCGGGAAAATAACCCATATCTTTCTGACACATACGCACCGCGACCACAGCGCGGGCGTGGCCGCGCTGAAGGCCGAAACCGGCGCCGTGACGTGCGGCTTCGGCGGCCACGACGAGCGCCGCGCCGCTGCCAACCAACACGCCGAGGCGCGCGCTTTCTTGCAAACCGGCTTCGTGCCGGACCAGCAGCTTGGACACCAGGCGGCCGTGAACGGCAACGACTGGACGCTGCAGGCGTTGCACACGCCCGGCCATGCCCCCGATCACCTCTGTTTCCAATTGGCCGGCACGGGCGTGCTCTTTTCGGGCGACCACGTCATGGGCTGGAACACCACGGTGATCGCTCCCCCCGAGGGGCGCATGAGCGATTATCTCGTGTCGCTGCAACTCTTGCTGCACGGCGAGCCCGCCAAGGCGAGCATTTATCTCGCCGGCCACGGCGAGGCTCTGCACGAGCCGCAACGTATGGTGCGGGCCTATCTGATGCACCGCCAGATGCGCGAGAGCATGATTTTCGAGGCGGTGCGCGATGGGCTCGGCAAGGTCGCCGAAATCACTGACCGGGTCTATCGCGGCCTGGCGCCCGGCATGCTCAGTGCTGCGAAACTATCGGTCCTGGCGCACTTGGAGCACCTCTTTGAGCGGGGGCTCGTTTCTTGCGACGGAGCCCCGTCCCTGCACCAGACGTTCCGGCCGGCTTGAGCCCGGCCTCGGCCGGCGCCACGGCATCTGCCGCCAGCGCCGGATCGCTCGGCACGCTGGCGTCGATGCCCGACTGCAGGCGGCTGGCGATCAGTCGCACGCGCTCTTCATTGCGTCCGAAATCGAGTTTTGGATAGCGCGAGGCCGAGCGGATATCGACCCGGGTGCGTGGGCCTTCGGGACTGATGCGGATGGCGATATCGTCGGTCAAGCCCAGGATGATGGTGCGCTCGGTGGCTTCGATGACGCCGACCTCGGACCCAAAACCGGGCGCTTCTTCAGCCACGATGGTGAGGTCAAGCTGACGCATGATATCGTTGGCGATATCGAACACGTCATTGGGCGAACGCTCGGTCACGACCGGCTCCAATTCCAACGCGGATGCTGCTGGTTGCATCGCCTCCTGGTCCGGGGGAGCGCCGGCCGCGAGCCGAACCTTGCTCAGCGACTGGAACTGCGGCGGGTGCAGGGGATCCGTCGCGACGTCCGAGACCGAAGCGTCGCGCAGCACCAAAGGCACGTAGTAGCCGGGCACGATCAACACCAGGACGCCGATCAGCAGCGCGGTTGAGGCATTGCCGATCCCTGGAACGCCGCGCCGCCAGATCTGCACCATGGCCAGCAGCGCCAGCAACGCCGCCAAGACGCAGCCCGCGAGGCTGATCAGCATGAGATTGACGGCAACCGCCGTCGAGAACACCGCCAGGCGGTGCAGCACGGCCGACGCCACGATCAATTGCAAGGCAAGCAGCACCACGCGCAGGCTCCAGGGAGCAAGCCGGGTCGGATGCTGCGGCGCGGCGAGAGACATAAAAGGGTCCGGAGCTGATCAATGAGTCGCGAGGGAACCTCGGGGACGGTACCGGGACTCCGCTTGAAGACCAGGGCAATCCTATGACGATCAACACGTTTTGGAGTTAATGCAACAGCACCAACTGGCCATCGGCAAGACCCATCAGCAGATAGGGCCTTTTGCCTGCGCCGGCGGAAACGGCGGCGATTTCGGTGACCACAGGGGCGGGCAAGGCGATGCTGGCCGGTTCAGCGACCCTGCCGTTGGCGAAGGACAGGATGCGGATGTGCTGGCGATCTGCGTCCGGCGCCGCGATATCGGCGAGGCCATCGGCGTCGAAGTCAGCCACCACCGCCATGTCGATAGTATCGGACCCCGGCGCATGGTTGGAGATGTTGCGGATGGTGAATCGTTGCTGAAACTGGCGATCCTGCAGCGACAAGATCTGCAACGTTCCGCCAGCGTCGGGTGTCGTGACAATGGCGACATCGGTCGATCCCGAGCCCGTAAAGTCGCCGGTCCCGATCGGGTTCAACCAGGCGCGAGGCGTTCCCAAGGGCGGCGTTTCGGCCACTGTTTGCAGCAAGCCTTCGCCGCTCAGGCCAATGGCGACCAGAGCGGCGCCGGTATCCTCGGCACTGCGCACCAGCAGGATGGTGTCGGGATTATCCGGACCAAGATCAACGATGCGCGGCCGGCGATCCTCGAAGGCCTGGCTGGTCGGCAGGTCCAAGCGGAAGGTTCGGGCCGTGACATCTTCGACCACCAGGGCGCCTGCGACCGGGCCGCCGAGCGTGCTGCCGAGCAGGCGTTGGGCCGGTTCCGCCAGCCAGGCTCGCGCTATGGTATGGCGTCCGGTTGCGACCACGGATCCCGGCAGCGCGCCCATCGGCAGGGGATCGGACGGGCGCGGGTTGCCGATCCGTTCGGCGCATAATCCGTCGCCGCAATCGGCCAGGGAATAGAGGGCGCCGCTGGTTGTCTCGATGGTGACCTGATCGAGATTGGCGGGCGGCCCGGCGCTCCGAATGTGGCTTGGCGCCTCGGGAATCTGGATGGATTGCACTGTCCAGGCGCCGGCTTTCGCGGGGCTGGCAACGGCATCCGGCGGCGCTTGCTGGTCGCCCGACTCCAAAGGCTCAAGGACTTGTGCCGCGGCGGGACCGAGAGCGCTGAAACCCAACCAACAGAGCACAACAATGCCCGACCCGATGCGCTTGCAACCCGACAGCGACATCGCCCTGCGCCCGAACGTTAAGGCTTGATCATCGCCTTCAGCTCGCCGGCATTCTTTTGCGCCTCGGCCAACTGATTGCTTTCGCATTGTTTTTCGAGGTTCGCCAACGCCGTGCCGACCTTATCGGATTCGGCCTTGTTGGCGTACTTGTGATTTTCCCACGACTGCGCCAGCGCATCGACCGCCGCAAAGCACATCTGCGGCGTGGTCATGGCGTCGTCGGCGCGTGCAACACCGGCAACCAGCACAAGGGCGGCGGCGGCCAGAACGTGCTTGAACATAAACGTCTCCCCGAACCCGAAGGCATTAACCTAGCCATCCCAGACTAGCATAGCAACATGAACCCAGGCTGTATGGGCCTGGCAGCGACCGTTCAGCCGGTGGACATGAGGTGGTCAGCTCTGGTGAAAAGCCGCGGCGACTCACCGAAAAATCTCAATTTTTTGCAGTAAATCCGGTGTAAAAATGCGAAAAACTGCGAGAAATTGGAGTTAACATGGCCTCGAAATCCGACCGCGCCCGCCAGCACTTCGCCTCTGACAACAACGCCGGCATCTGCCCCGAGGCGATGGCCGCCATGGTTGACGCCGACGCCAGCGGCCACGAACCCTCGTATGGTGAAGACCGCTGGACCAAGCTGGTCTGCGACAAGTTGCGCGAAAAATTCCAGACCGACTGCGACGTGTTCTTCGTCTTCAACGGCACGGCCGCCAATGCGCTGGCGCTAGCTGCCCTGTGCCAGTCCTATCAGGCCGTCATCTGCCACGAGATCGCCCATGTGGAAGCCGACGAATGCGGCGCGCCAGAATTCTTCTCCAACGGCTCAAAACTGCTTCTGGTCAAGGGCCCGAACGGCAAGATCACGCCCGACGCGCTCGACCAGATGGCCACCAAGCGCACCGACCTGCATTTCCCCAAAGCCAAGGCCGTCACGCTCACCCAATCCACCGAAGTCGGTACGGTGTACACGGTCGATGAGCTGCATGCGGTCGCCGCCATCGCCAAGCGGCACGGGCTGAAAATCCACATGGACGGCGCGAGGTTCGCCAACGCGTTGGCGACGTTGAACGTCCATCCCTCCGAGATCACCTGGCGCGCGGGCGTGGACGTGCTGTCCCTCGGCGGCACCAAGAACGGGCTGGCGGTCGGCGAAGCCGTGGTGTTCTTCAATAAGACGCTGGCGGAGGATTTCGCCTGGCGCGCCAAGCAGGCCGGGCAGCTGGCGTCCAAGATGCGCTTCATCTCCGCCCCATGGCTGGGCCTGCTGGAGAACGATGTCTGGCTGAAGAACGCCCGCCACGCCAACGCCATGGCCAAGCGCCTGCACGACAAGATTTCCGGCGTTCCGGGGGTGCGCATCATGTTCGAGCCGCAGGCCAACGCCGTGTTCGCCGAACTGGCGCTGCCGTTGCAGAAGGTTTTGCGCGATAAGGGCTGGCGGTTTTACAGTTTTATCGGCGAAGGGGGGTGCCGGCTGATGTGCGCCTGGGATACCGCGCCCGAGACGGTGGATAAGTTCGCGAGCGAACTGGCGGTGGCGGCGAAGGCGGTGCGCAAGTGATAGGTTCAGGTTTAGTTTGGGGGTAGCGTGTCCCTGGACAGTGAGATTGCGGCGCATTGCCGGATCCGCTCGTAACCCAGCATGCTGCAACTTCTGCTCGTGGATGTCAGGCTATGCGCGAAATGATCGTCGCGCTTAGACCAGAGCTCGGTAGCCGAACCAACCCATCCGCCGGTCATAGCCGCCGGCCGATGGCAAGATGAGCTTCGTGTCCACGCTCTTACCAGGCAGAGCGGGGACACGAAGTTCATCTTCGGCTCAGGCGGCACGGCGCACACGTTCGATGCGAGCCGGCCGAAGATGAACATCATGTCCCCACCGCACTTGTCGCCGTCGGCATTGAACGCGTGACTGTCGCTCAATCCAGCCAGTTCTCCGCCCGCAGCCCTGGCACCTTGCCGAAGTCGGCTACGTTGCGCGTCAGCAGCAGCCCGCCTGCGGATAATACAATGCTCGCGATGCGCAAATCCATCGTGCCGATGCCGAGCCGCAAATCACGCAGCTGCGCGAACTCGCGTGCTGCGCCGGCATCCCAATCCAGCACTGTGCCGGCTGCGAAATATTCGATTCGCTGCCGCAACCGCCGATAGTGGACGATCAACTTGTCTGGGTCGCGGCACTTATTGATTTGGGCCAGCCGGCCGCGCAGCTGCTCCTCGGCGGAAATGATCGTGGCGGCGACGTCCTCGGCACTCGCATCGAGGCGGCGCTCCAGCACCGCACCTGCCGCACTGGTCCGATCCAACGCCGACAAATGATCCGTATCGAGGATCAGCATCACGGCCGCTCGAGGTCGGGCTCGCGCAACGACTCGCGGTACTCCCGCCCCAGCCGGATCATCTCGTCGAAATCCGGATCATCCTTGCTAGTGCCAACCCAAGCGCGCCAGTCCTTGCGGCTTCGGTTCTGACGCACCTCGGCCGCCAGTTCATCCAGCCGGTGCTCGATGTGATCGATGCGTTCGACGATGGCCTGGGTCATGTTTTCGGGCTCCTAGTCAAGGCGAGACAAATTAGCGACTCCGCCGCCACCCGTCCAATGACTTCACTGGCCAGGGCGAGGCGCCGTCGCTGCCCGAGGCGGCGTGAGCCGGTGCAGGGGCCAAATCGTGCCCAACGACTCAATCGCTGGAGTCCACCAGGACGCAGTGGGGCAAGCAGGATTACTACTGCTTGCGGTTTAGCTTTCATGTGATAGCATCGATGAAAGCGAGTCTTGCATGACAGCTGAGATCATACCGCTTCCCCGATCACGCCCGGCCTCCCAGCCAGTGGCGCACTATCTGCGAATCGGTGAGAGCGGCCACTGCTGGCTGCCGGTGAAGCCTAGGCAGACACTTATCGAGAAGCGTAAGCGTAGTGGCGGTTCGTAAGATGCAAAGCGCGGTTGCACGGTATATTTCCGAACTCAACGTTCAAGGGAACTTGAGGGGTGTGGACATTGCCAATATTACAGATGTGTCGCCAGCCACCGTGTCTCGATGGACGACGGGGACGCACAGGCCACAACCTAACACCCAACTTATTTTGTCCGATCTGCACTATATTGTTGGACGATTGCAAGAGTACTACAGTCGGGAAGAGATAAGGCTTTGGCTGTATGCTCCGCACCCGCAACTGGAGGGACGAAGGGCGATTGATTTGATCGTTCAGAACAAATCGGATCAAGTCATTGCCGTGCTAGATCGCCTGGATGCGGATGTGTACCTCTAGCCATGCCGAGAGTCAGGCCGCCGCGCGACAACAAAATACTTGATGCTCTTGAAAAGAGGCCGCGAAAATCATTCGCAGGTGAGAGTTGGCGCGCCGTCCGGGACGGGCGTGACCCGACCGTCGGCAGCAGCGCGGGCGGGCGTTGGGACGACGGTACGTTTGATGTGTTGTACACCGCGTTAGAGGCGGATGGCGCGACGGCCGAGATAAATTTTCATCTATCGAAGGGGCAACCCGTCTTCCCGTCAAAAGTTACCTACAGGTTATTCAAACTCGGCGTACAATTGACGAACTGCCTGGAATTTATAGTCGTCGATGATTTGGCGCCATTAGGTGTGGATACGTCAAAATACGGTCGCATGGCGTATGCTGGACGTGCCGTCGAGTATACCGCGACACAAGCGATAGGAGAGGCTGTTCATTTTCTTGGGTGCGACGGCCTTATGGTGCCAAACGCGCGTTGGAATTGCCAGAATCTCGTAATCTTCACCGATAGGGTGTCACCAGGTTCAGTGGTCGCACGTGAGGATGCCGGCTCGATTGATTGGGTGGCTTGGAGAAAAAGGACTGGTCAGTAGGTTGGGTTAGCGCGGCCACGGACTTTGCGGTGGATACAGATAGTCCGTTCTGCGCGTAACCCGACAGGCCGCAGCCGCTGCCCGTGGATGTTGGGTTACGCGCGGATCCGAACGCGGCGTTCATGCCGATGATCCGTGGCCGCGCTAACCCAACCTACGGACCTACGACGCCACCGGCCCCCTGATCGCCCGCCGCAAGGCCGCATACGGACGGCCGTCGATGATCAGCAGCGCGAGGCCCACCAGCGCGGCGCCGGCGAGGTCGGTGGCGTGCAGCTGTTCACCCAGGAAGACGATGCCGAGCGCGGTGGCCGAGAAGGGCACCAGCAGCGTCACCAGCAGCACGTTGGACGCGCCCGCGCGGCGGATGATCGTGAAGAACAGGATGTAGGCCAGCGCGGTGCACAATGTGGCGATGGCGAGCACCGACAGCATCACCTTGAGGCTCGGCACGGCTTGCGCCCAGGGCGGATCGAACGCCAGCACGAGCGGCGCCATGATGGCGGTGGAGCAGGTGAGCTGGCAGGCCGAGGTCGTCAGCGCCGGAACGCCGCGGAAGCGTTTGGCCCAAGAGCCTGAGATCCCGTAGCTCAGCGAGGCCAGCAGCACCGCGCCCATCCCCAAGGCGCGCGAAAAATTCAGGTCCAACCCGGTCGGACCCATCAGCACCGCGACGCCGGCGATGCCGATCAGGACGCCGATCAAGCGGTTGCTGCGTAGTTTCTCATCATCGGTGACGATATGCGCGACGATGGCGCCGAACAGCGGCGTGGAGGCGTTCAGCACCGCGGCGAGCCCGGCGCCGATTTCCCTCTGTCCCCAGAAGATCAGGCTGAAGGGGATGACGTTGTTGAGCAGCCCCATCACCAGATAGGGCCACCAGCCTTTCAGGCCCTTGGGGAACTCCAGTCCCGACAGCCGCATCGCCACGGCCAGGATCGCGGCGGCGATGCCGACGCGGAACAGCACGATCGTGAAGGCGGACAATTCCGCGCGCGCGATCTTGCCGAAGAAGAAGGTGGCGCCCCACAGCATGGAGAGGGCGAGCAACAGGCCCCATTCGGTGGCGCCCATGCGCAGTTCGGCTGGCTTTTCGGAGGGTTGGGTCATGGGCGCGGTGTATCATGCTGCTGTTTCTGCCGACACCCGGAACGTGCGGTGGGGACATGATGTTCAGCTTCGGCCTGAACATTGGTCGAGGCATTTGCGCAGGCGCTGAGCCGAAGCTGGACTTCGTGTCTCCGGTCTCGCACGTTCGCGGCAGAGCGGGGACACGAACGTCATGTTCGCTTCAGGCGTATGCGGTCTATTTTAGAGGCTTTTCGGAGCGAACATGAAGATCATGTCCCCGGTGCCGGGGACATGATCTTCATCGCCAGCCTGCACCGAAGGTCGCAGTTCGCATACCTAACGCCGCGCTGGCGATGAAGTTCGTGTCCCCGCTCTGCCTTGGAGGCGCGGCAGACCGGGGGCACGAACTTCAAGTTCGCTTCTAACGTATGCGTACCATCTCAAGACTTATCGGAGCGAACATGAAGATCATGTCCCCGACCGCTTGCGAACCGGATAGAGATTTGCCAGCACGCCATCCAGCGCGTCGAAATGATCGATCACCACCGTCGGCTTGAAACTGGCGATGGGCTTGGCGCTGTAGCCGAAGGTAACGCCAACTGACGGGATGCCGGCCGCCTGCGCCGTCACGATGTCGACGTCGCTGTCCCCGATCATGACCGCGCGGCCGAGATCGCCGTCGGCCAGGATCACCGTGCCGATCAGATGGCCGGGATCGGGCTTGTGCACGGGCAGCGTGTCGCGCCCGGTGACGGCGTGGAAATAGCCCTCCAGTTTCAGCGCGCCCAGCAGTTTTCGCGCCAGCTGCTCGCGTTTGTTGGTGCACACCGCCAGGCGATGGCCCGCTTGCGTCAGGCGCTGCAGCGCTTCCACCGCACCGGGAAACGGACGGGTTTCGACGGCGATGTTTTTGCCGTAGTCGACCAGGAAGCCGGCGAGCAGGGCATCGACTTCGGCCTCCGTCTTCTTGACGCCGTGCGACGCCAGCCCCCTTTCGATCATCACCCGGGCGCCGTAGCTGACCATGGTGCGCATCTTCTCGATGCCGATGGGCGCGAGGTCCAACTTGCCGAGCATGCGGTTGACGGCGCTGCCAAGATCAGGAGCGCTGTCGACCAGCGTTCCATCGAGATCGAAAACCACTGTAAGAGCGGACATGGGTCGCCTGAAACGAGAGCTTCACAAATGGGCCGTGGCCAATAAAACACATTACGAGCAAATGCTTGCGTTTTGCCCGGGCCGCAACGCCGCATCTGACCTGTTGAGGTGCAATTAGGCAACTGTCATTTTGCGCGCGGTTGGGTTTCACCGCCGGCCGCCAGGATGACGCCGATGATAATGACGCCGGTCATGATCAGCCGCACGCCCGCGCTGGCGCCAAACGTGTTGAGCATGGTGACCAGCAAATAGAGGAACAGCGCCGCGCCCCAAATGCCGGGAACATTGGCTTTTCCGCCCGCCACCGAGGTGCCGCCGATGACCACGACGGCGATGGACGCCAGCAGGTATTCGTTGCCCATGTCGAGCGCCGCGCCGCCGGAAAAGCCCGAGAGCACCACGCCGCAGATGCTGGCCAGCAGGGCGCTGAGGACATAGGTGGCAAAGCGCACGCGGTCGACGTTGAGGCCGGCCAGGCGGGCGGCGCGCATGTTCTGGCCGATGGCGAGCACCGAGCGGCCGTAGCGCGTGCGGGTGAGCAGGACGCCGAGGCCGATGCTGAGCAGGGCGACGGCGATGGCCAGGATGGGGACACCAGCAATGCGCGTGGTGGCGAAATCGGCCAGGATCGGCGCGGGTTTTATGCGGATGCCGCGACCATAGGCGATGGCGCCCGATTGCACGACGAAGCTGGTCGAGAGCGTGGCGATGATCGGCGGGATGCGCAGTAGGCGGATTAATCCGTAGTTGAAAATGCCGACGGCGAGGCCGATCGCGAGCGCGGCGAGGATGCCGGGGAGGAGGAGGCTATTGTCGCTGTCGGTGATTTTCATGGCGGCGCAACCGGCGAGCGCAATGGTGCCGGGGATCGAGAGGTCTACATTGCCGGGGCCGAGCGTGACCACCATCATCTGGCCGAGGCCGACGATGACTGTGAAGGTCGCGAAGGACAGCGCCGCCGTGAGGACTTCGCCGCTGCCGCGCCCCTCGGTGAAAGCGGCGGTGGCGAGCCAGACCAGCACGGTGGCGACCCACGACCAGATCCACGGTTTTTCACGCGCCCAGGTTACCCAACGCTTCATGGTCGCCGCTCCATGGCGCCGATGAGCGCGCGCAAGGCGAGCACGATGATGAGGATCGCGCCCTGCGCGCCGATCTGCCAGTCCGGAGAGATGCGCAGGAAGTTGAGGAGCTGCGTGCCAGCGAGGGCGAGCGTGAGCGCGCCGATGACGGCGCCGGCGGGGGAGACGCGGCCGCCGACGAACTCGCCGCCGCCCAGGATGACGCCGGCGATAGAATAGAGTGTGTAGCGGTCGGCGATGTGGGCGTCGCCAGCGCCGGTGAGGCCGACCAGGGAGAGGCCCGCGAGGGTGCCGAACACGCCGGCCAGCGTGAACATGGCGACCTTTGCCCCGAGCAGCGACCAGCCGGCGCGTGCCACCGCTTTCGGGTTGCCGCCAGTGCCACGCAGCACGACGCCGAAACTTGTCCGCATAAGCCCCAAGTCGGCGATGACGGCGATGACCACGGCGGCGATGATCGGGAACGGTACCAAGGGTGTCTGGAGGCCCATGATGGCGCGCGCCCATTCCGGAGCTTTGCCGCCCGGTGTCGAGAGCAGCAGCACCGCGCAGCCCATCCAGACGAACGACATGCCGAGCGTGACGACGATGGAAGGGAGCCCGCGCAGTTCAATGACGGCCCCCATGAGAGCGTAAACGGCGATGCAGGCGATGAGCGCGAGGTAGCCGAGCGCGGGCGTGTCATGCACCCAGGTGGCCGCAAGGCAAGCGACCAGGCCGACGAAGGCGCCGATGGAGAGATCGAGATCGTTGACGGTGATGACGCACATCTGCGCGAGGGTGGCCAATGCGATGGGAACGGCATATTGCAGCATCAGGTTGAGCCCGATGTAGCTGATGGCGCGCGGCTGCACGGCGTAGATGGCGAGGAGCACGACGGCCAGCGACAGCGCCGGCAGGATCGAGCGCAGGACTTTCGGGTTGGTGAGGCGACGGAGAATCGTCATGCGGTGCGTCCCGGTGTCAGGACCTTGTTCTTCACAAGTGTCTGACACCCAGTTCTTGCCGGACTGGCCGTTCGCTCAGAACTGGGTGTCAGACACTTACGAGCCGTAAGTTCCTGACACCGGCGCCAATTCCTCACCCCACCGCCTCCTCGACGAACGATGCTTTCAGCACGCTCTCCTCGGTCGCCGCGCTGGCAGCCAGATCCGCCATGATGGCGCCGTTGCGGAAGACGTAGACGTGGTCGCAATAGGCCAGTTCGTCAATTTCCGTCGTGTACCACACGAAGGTGCGCCCGGCGTCGGCTTCGGCGCGGATCAGTTTGTACACCTCCAGTTTGGTGCCGACATCGACGCCGCGCATCGGATCGTCCATCAGCACGACGCGGGCGGGTGAGGCAAGCGCACGGGCGAACAGCGACTTCTGCTGGTTGCCGCCCGAGAGTGACAGGATCGGGTTGGAAATGTCCGGCGTGCGGATGTCGATGCGCTGGCGCCAGAAGTTGCCGAGGGCGGTTTCCTTGTACGTATCGATCAACCGTCCACTGAGCAGCGAGGCATACGACCCAACGGAAATATTGCGGCCAATCGACCACAATGGAAAAATACCATCCGACTGCCGGTCGCCCGCGATGAAGGCGACGGGTTCGTTGACGTCGGTATCGGGCACGCGCGCGCGAGACGCGTCAAACAGCTGCAACAGCATGCGCGTCTGTCCGTGCCCGGCCAATCCGGCCAGGCCGACGATTTCGCCCCGGCCAACGGTGAGGTCGCGCGCGCCGCCGGTGCGGGGACGGGCGCGGATGACGGTATCTTGCCCTCTCCCCTTCACTGAGGGGGAGAGAGTGGCGCGAAGCGCCGGGTGAGGGGCAGCCGCTTGCTGCGATGCTGCTGTGCCGCCGCTGGGCGCATGTCCGACCGTGCCCATGGCGGCGACCAGCGTGTCGCGGTTGAATTTGTCCGCTGGCCGCGCATCGACAACCTTGCCGTCCTTCATGACGACGATGCGGTCGGAGGTTTCGAGGATCTCCTTTAAGAGATGCGAGATCAGAATGGCGCTGGCCTTGGCCTTCACCTGTGCGCGCAAAAATGTCAGCAGCTGCCGGGCGGTCGTGGCATCCAGCGAGGACGTGGGTTCATCGAGAATGACCAGCCGCAGCGGCGTATCGGTAACGGTGAAGGCGCGCGCGATCTCGGCCATCTGCCGCTTGCCGATGGAGAGGTCCGCCACCTCGTCGTCAGGCGAGATGCCATGGCCGGGGAAAATCTCGTCGAGCTTCTCCGCGATGAGTTTTCGCGCGCGGGCCTTCCAGCCAAAACCCTTCAGCGCGCCGTGATAGATGCGCGTGTTCTCGGCCACCGTGAGGTTGGGGCAGAGCGACAGTTCCTGGAACACGCAGCGGATGCCCAGCCGGTAGGCCACCGCCGGCGAATTGGCCTGGGCGAGCACCTCGCCCGCGATGCCAATCGTGCCCTCGTCCGGCGCCAGCGTCCCCGCCAGCACATTCATCAGCGTGGATTTGCCCGCGCCATTGTGCCCGACCAGCCCGAGGCATTCGCCCGCCGCCACGGCAAGGTCCACGTGCTCAAGCGCCCGCACCGCGCCAAAGGATTTGGCGATGCCGGCGAGTTCGATGGCTGGAACTGCAACGGAGGACATGGAGGCCTGGCGATTTTCTTCTCCCCGTTCTTACGGGGAGAAGGTGGCCGCCGACCCGCGACAGCGGGAGGATGACGGCCGGATGAGGGGCAGATGCTAGCTCCGTACAGGTGGCGCCAAGGCCGGAGCAAGCTCCTGCCCCTCACCGACCGCGTGGCTCTTGCCGCAAAAAGGCGGCTGCGAGACGCGGTCTCCTCTCCCCCTAAGAAGGGGGAGAGGAGAGTGCATTACTTCCCAGCCACGACCTTGGCAGCGTCCTCGGCCGAATACTCCGTATTCGCCACGCCGCCCTTTTCGGTCGTCTTGAGGCTGTCCTCGAGCCCGGCCTGGTCGATGCGCAGGAATGGCACGGTCAGATCCTTCGGCACGTCCTTGCCGTCGAGGATCATCTGCGCCACCCAGAAGGCCAGCGTCGAGACGCCCGGAGCGATCGAGACGGACATGGTCTCGTATTTGTTGGCGTCCTTCTGCTCTTTCCACCACTGCAACTCGTCCTGGCGGTTGCCCATGATGATGAGCGGGGTCGGCCGTCCCGCAGCCTTGAAGGCCTGCGCGGCGCCGTAGCCGTCACCGCCCTGCGTCACGACGTATTTGATGTCCGGCGGCAACGACGGGAGGATGCCCGCGACTTCCTTCTGAGCCACTTCTTGGGCCCAGTTGCCGTGCACCGAGCCGACAATCTTGAACTGCGGGTTCTTGGCCACCGCGTCATGGATGCCGGCGCTGATCTCGTCATCGACGAACACGCCTGCCAGCCCACGGATTTCCAGCGTGTTGCCGCCCTCGGGCGCCTTCTTGGCCAGGTACGTCACCTCGTCCGAGCCCATCTGCTTGAAATTGACCGCGATGCGCCAGGCGCACGGCTCCTTCACGATGCCGTCGAACGACACGACGATGATCTTGGCGTCGCAGGCCTGCTTGATGACGCCGTTGAGGGCATCGGGCGAAGCGGCGTTGATGACGATGGCCTGATAGCCCTGCAGGATCAGGTTCTGGATCTGCGCGGCCTGCTCGGTCACCTGGTTTTCGGCGGTGGTGAAGGCATCGACTTGGGCCACCACGCCATCGGCGACGGCCTTCTTGGTCACCTTGTCCCAGCTCTTGAGCATGGCCTGACGCCAGGAATTGCCGGCGTAATTGTTCGAAAGCGCGATCTTGGCGCCCTTGGTCTCGGCCAGCGTGGGGCCGGCAGCAGCGAGCGTGGCGATGGCGACGGAGGTCAGAAGCAATGAACGGAGCATAGTGGGGGTCTCCTCGGGATGGTCTGGTTCTGGTTGGCGGCCCGCGCAGTTTTTTGCGGCCACGGCAAAACATTGCATGGGGTGGGTTGCGGCGGCAAGGCGGATTGCGAAGATGGTGTGTTTGGCTGCGGGGGCGGGCTAAAGTTCTTGAAGCGATTCCTGCGGATGTGCCAAAGCTTCGTGGGTTAACCCCGCAAATCGAACGTCTTGTGTTTGATTTGCGGGGTTAACTTCGAAACCAATATCCGCATTGCCGTAAATCGAACGTCTGGTGTATGATTTGCGGCATGA
>JANMVX010000004.1:0-6186 GCA_031393505.1 Hyphomicrobiaceae bacterium
CGGCGGGATCGAACCCAAGCTCGGCGATGCGCATCTGCGGGTACTGACGGTTCTGGGGTTCCCGAACGCCACTTCGCCGGGGCTGCTCGATGCGCTCAACGATCTCGGTTTTTCGTATCGCTGGTGCACGCGCTGGATCGCCCTCGACAAGACCGAGGCGCAGAAGCACCTCGGCAAACTGCGCCGCCACTGGTTCTCCAAGCGCAAATCCATCGGCGCGGTCCTGCGCGAGGTCATGTGGAATCGCGAGAGTCCGCTGGTCGATCCCGATGCCGAGGCCAAGGCACAGGACGCCGACGAGGCCTTGCAGGAGCTTGGCTCGGACGATGTTGCCTTCGGCTACATCACCACGACCATCGTCGTTTCTGATGTGGACGCCGCACGCGTCGAGGAGAAATTGCTGGCCGTCGAACGGATCGTCAACGGGCGCGGTTTCACCACCATCCGTGAGACGCTGAACGCCGTCGAAGCCTGGCTCGGAAGCCTGCCTGGCAATCCCTATGCGAATATCCGCCAGCCCGTTGTCCACACGCTCAATCTCGTTCACATGATGCCGGTGTCTGCGGTCTGGGCCGGGCCAGCTGGTAACGCGCATCTCGCCGCTCCGCCTCTCATGCTGACCCAGACCCGGGGCAGCACACCGTTTCGCCTGGACCTTCACGTCGGCGATGTCGGGCATACCTTGATTGTCGGACCGACCGGTGCTGGCAAGTCCGTGCTGCTGTCGATGCTCGCCCTTCAGTTCCGGCGATACATTGGCGCGCAGGTCGCGATCTTCGATCGTGGGAAATCGGCCCGTGCCGCCGTGCTGGCGATGAACGGCACCTCGGTCGAACTTGGGTTGGAAGGTTCGATATCCTTGCAGCCGCTTGCCCGAATTGACGAACCCGGCGAATTGGCGTTCGCGCTGGATTGGGTCATGGGACTCCTGGCGACCGAGGGATTGAAACCGACGCCGGAGATCAAGGACGTCGTCTGGACCGCCTTGCAGAACTTGGCTTCGGCTCCCAAAGCCGAGCGCACACTGACGGGTCTGGCGGTGCTGGTCCAATCCAGCGGCGTCGTCGCCGCGTTGCAGCCCTATACGCTGGAGGGTGCCTATGGCCGATTGCTGGATGGCGCCTCGGAAACACTCGAAGCCTCCGATGTGCTCCATATCGAGTTGGAAGCGCTGATGGCGCACAAGGCGGTGCTCCGTCCGGTGCTGACCTATCTGTTCCATCGGATGGAAGCGCAATTCGACGGCCGCCCGACGCTACTCATCATCGACGAAGCCTGGACTTTTCTCGACGATCCGCAGTTCAGCGCTCGTATCCGTGAATGGTTGAAGACGCTGCGCAAGAAGAACGTCGCCGTCGTGTTCGCCACACAATCCCTGGCCGATATCGAGCGCTCGGCCATCGCCCCGGCCCTGATCGAAGCGTGCATGACGCGCATCTTCTTGCCCCACGACCGAGCGCTGGAACCGCAGGCCCGCGCCACCTATGCCCGCTTCGGCCTCAACGACCGCCAAGTGCAGATCCTTGCCACCGCCACGCCGAAACGCGACTACTACGCTCAGAACGCACGCGGCAACCGGCTGTTCGAACTCGGACTTGGGCCGGTGGCGCTCGCCCTGTGCGGGGCGGGATCACCCGAGGATCAGCGGCTTATCGACCGGCTCACTAGGACGGTCCCGGCGCTGGACTTCGCCGACGCCTTCTTGCGCGCCAAGAACCTGGATTGGGCGGCGGATGCTTTGGACGCGTTTCCGGGCCGGGCGAGGGCGCAGCCGTTACCGGCCGCACCGCTAAGCCAAATGATCGTGGACTCGGACGAGCCACCGACCGTAGCGCCGGTCGCCATGCCCGTGGCACCGATTCCATCGCAGCACGATCTCGGCCTGATCGCTCCGATGCCCGAGCGGCTATCTCCGTTCCGTGTCGGGGCGAAGCCCAATCGCGCCACCCGGCGCAAGGCCGACCACATCGTCCGGGGACTGCTCACCGCCCTGGTGCTCGGCATGCTCACTCCAGTTGCAACGACGCGGCCGGCCCTGGCGCTCACCGTCTTCGATCCGCTCAACTACCAGGAAAACCTGCTCTCGGCCGTCCGCGCGTTGGAGCAGATCAACAATCAGGTGAAGCAGTTGCAATCTGAGGCGCAGATGATCCTACGCATGGACCAGAACCTCCAGCGTCTGGGTACGACCATCTCACCTGATCTGCAGCGCACGCTGGATCAGCTGAAGACCCAGCTGCAGGCCGGCCAGGGGCTCGCCCTCTCGGTCCAGCAGACTGAGGCCGGTTACGCACAGATGTTCCCGCGACAGCTCAGCGAGGCGCTCACGGACAATGATGTCCTTGTCAACGCCAAGAGCCGCTGGGACGAGGCTTATGCCAGCCTGAAGCGGTCGGCCCTTCTGCAAGGTCAGACAGCGGACGGTATCGCCACAGATACGGGATTGCTGGGCGACGCCATGGCCCGGTCCCAGAACGCAACCGGGGCTCTCGACGTCGCCCAGGCCGGCAACGAGTTGACCGCGCTTGGCGTGAAGCAATCCCTGCAATTGCAGGGGTTGCTGGCCGCCCAGGCGCGCGCCGACACGCTGCAACGGGCCCGCGACCTGGCGACCGAAGACGAGGCCCGCCATCGCTTCACCACCTTCATCGGAACCGGCAACGGCTATGCGGCGGGCAAGTGACATGACCACCAACACACACCGCATGGTGCGCGGCCCCTAGCCAATCCGCTTACCCTCTAAATTCGCTGAATAGCAACCCCGGCGCGCCGATGCTGCGCCGCAGGCGGAGCCATGCCATGGACGACCTTGCCGTCATCGACCGCTTCACCGAGACCTTCAGCCGCTACATCGACAGCGGCTTTGGGCTCCTGTCCGGCGATATCGCCTTCCTGACCAGCATCCTGGTGGCACTCGACATCACGCTCGCCGGGATCTTCTGGGCCATGCGCGGCGAGGACAATGTGCTCGCCCAGCTGATCCGAAAGACGCTTTATGTCGGTTTCTTCGCCTTCCTTTTGAACAACTTCAAGAGCCTGGCCGACATCGTCTTTTCGTCCTTCGCCAGTCTCGGCCTGAAGGCAAGCGGTGCGGCGCTGACATCAGCCGACCTGATGCGGCCGGGCTTCGTGGCGGCAACCGGCTTCACCGCCTCAAAACCGCTGATCGAAAAGGCCGGCGAACTGATCGGCATCACGTCGTTCTTCACCAACTTCGTCACCATCGCGGTGCTGATGCTCGCTTGGCTGATCGTGCTGCTGGCCTTCTTCGTGCTGGCCGTTCAGCTCTTCATCACCATCATCGAGTTCAAGCTGACGACGCTGGCCGGCTTCGTGCTGGTGCCGTTCGGACTGCTCGGCCAGACGTCGTTCCTGGCAGAACGGGTCCTCGGCAATGTCATCAGCGCCGGCATCAAGCTCATGGTGCTGACCATCGTGGTCGGCATCGGCTCCTCGATCTTCGGCACCATGTTCCGGCCTGCGGGCGATATCACGCTGACGCAGGCAGCCTCCACCATCCTGGCCGCCATCGCCGTCTTCGGGCTCGCGATCTTCGTGCCCGCACTCGCCGCCGGCCTCATCTCGGGTGGACCGCAGTTGGGCGCGGGATCGGCGGTGGCGACCTCAGCGGGTCTCGCCGGCGGCGCGATGGTCGGTGGCATGCTGGCCGGTGGCGCTGCCAGAACGGCCGGCCGCGCTGCCGGTAGCGCGGTCACTTCGGCCGCGTCGCTCAGCGGCACCGTCGGGGCAGCCTACGAGAGCAGCGGCATGGCCGGTGTCGCCAAGGCGACCGTCACCGCGCCAGCCGCCGGCATGGCGAGCCGCGCGACCGCGCCGATCCGCGATGCCTATCGCCAGGGCGCTGCCGCCGGCTATCGGGCAACCGCGCCTGCCGGCTCGGATGGCTCATCGGGGCGGGGCGGCGATGCCAGCGGCTTCGGTGGCGGTCCGTCAACTGCGCCACCGCCAGCTCCAGCCTGGGCGCAGAACCTTGCGCGCCGCCAGCGCCTCACCCAGGCCAGCGTGGCCGCGACTCAGGCCTTGCGCGAGGGCGACCGGCCGTCCAGCAGCAGCGGCCCCGATCTCAAAGACAAAAGCTAGAGGAACCCCATGGCCTTCAAACGCTCGACGCTTCGTTACGGCGAGACCACGCAACCGGTGACGCCTTACCAGAAAGCCGCGCAGAAATGGGACGAACGCATCGGATCGGCGCGCGTCCAGGCGCACAATTGGCGGCTGATGGCGCTCGGCAGTGTGCTGCTGTCCGTGATCCTCGCCACCATCCTACTCTGGCTCGGCCGCTCGGGCGGGGCCGTGCCCTACATCGTCGAGGTCGACCGCCAGGGCGCCGCCCATGCGGTCGGACCGGCCACCGAAGCCTACCGCCCGGCCGATGCACAGATCGCCTATCACCTCGCCCGCTTCATCGAGAATGTCCGCTCACTGTCGATCGATCCGGTGGTGGTACGCAACAACTGGCTGAAGGCCTACGACTTCGTCACCGACCGTGCCGCCGCAACCCTCAACGACGACGCCCGCGCCAACGATCCCTTCGCCAAGCTCGGCCGCGAGACCGTGGCCGTGGAGGTCGCCAGCGTTGTCCGCGCGTCCGCCACCTCGTTCCAGATCCGCTGGCTGGAAAAGAGTTTCAAGGACGGCACTTTGGATCGCACCACGCGCATGACCGGCATCTTCACGGTGCTGATCGCCCCACCCCGAACTGCCGAGCAGATCGCCAAGAACCCGCTCGGCATTTACGTGCAAGCCTTCAACTGGTCGCAGGACCTCAACACCGGAGTTGGCAAATGATCCGCTTACTTACTGCCTTCGCCATGACTGGAGCCGCAGCCGTACTGGCGGCCTGCGCAACCAACATCAAGGTTCCCGAAATCCCGATGCTGGATCAGTCGAACCCGATTGTGGCCAGGCGCGAGCCCGAACATCAAGTGCCTCCCGCCAAGATCATCCAGTATGTGGAGGTGCCCAAGCCCTTGCCGCTGCCGGGTCAGTTGAAACCGGTCTCACCGAAGGATGACCCGCCCAAAAAGAGTCTGCCTCCCGACGATCGCATCAAGGCCGCCAATGCCGCCGCGCGCCTAGAGCCGGTGAAGGACGGATACATCAACGCCATCCAGGTCTATCCGTTCACGGCCGGTGCGCTCTACCAAGTCTATGCGGCAGTGGGCGAGGTCACCGATATCGCACTGGAGCCGCAGGAAAAGCTGATCGCCGTCTCGGCTGGCGACACCGTCCGCTGGGTCGTCGGGGACACGACCAGCGGCGAGGGCGCGACCGCCCAAGTGCATATCCTCGTGAAGCCGATCGGCGCCGATCTCGAGACCAACCTGGTCATCACAACGGGCCGGCGCACCTATCACCTCGAACTCAGATCGTCACTGAAAACCTATATGGCCTCGGTGTCCTGGAGCTATCCGGCGTCTGACTTGCTTGCTCTGAAGGGCCGGCAGGACCAACCGGAACCAACAAATGCCGCCATGGCCGGAACCGGCATCGACGCCGAACGATTGCAATTCCGTTACCGCGTCGAAGGTGATGCGCCTTGGAAACCGGTGCGCGTGTTCGACGACGGTGCGCGCGTCTACATCCAGTTCCCGACCGGCTTGGCCCAGGGTGAGGCACCACCACTGTTCGTCATCGGCAGCGACGGCAAGCCGGCCCTGGTCAACTACCGCGTGCGAGGCACGACCTACATCGTCGACCGGCTGTTCGCTGCCCCCGAACTCAGGCTCGGCACAGCTCCGCAGCGCGTGGTGCGCATCATCCGTACAGATGCGGTCTGGCGGGAGACCAGCCCATGAGCGATGCGCCCAATCCGGAACCAGCCAAGCCGAACGCCAAGGTCGATCCCAAGACTTTGACGATGCACAGCCCGCCGCCACGCGTAGGCCGCGTCAGTCGCCCGGTTCTGATCGGAACCGCTGCCGTGGGGCTGACGGGTCTGTCCGCCATCGTCCTGTTCGCGCTCAACCCACCCGCGCTCAAGATCGAAGCGCCGCCGGAAACAATGTCGGTGGAGCGCAATTTCGTCACCGAGCAGCTTGCAAAGCTGCCACCAACCTATGAAGGCTTCCATGCTGCGGCAAAGGCGGAGCCCCCTCCAGCACCACAATTTCATCCGCCAGCCTCCGAAACGGCGTCAACGGCTCAATCCGATGACGCCACCCG
>JANMVX010000006.1:0-1613 GCA_031393505.1 Hyphomicrobiaceae bacterium
AATTTGGAGTGATCTCATGACAATCGGCAGCAGCTACTTTTGCTCTTATGCTCGGACAATTTCCTTCGCCATTGCACGCGGGCACTTTGCAATTGGAGATGATGCATCGACTTCGACGGGCGCCGGCGAGAAACGAGCGTCATCATCCATCGATCAGGTGTCGTCCGAACTGCCAGCTGAGAACGGGCCATCGTCGCTTGTCACTGCAATGCTGAGGGTCATTTAGGCCAACGTAACACGCGACACCAGCTCAAGAGGCAGTCGACGTTGTCGTCGTTGATGGCATGCGCGACCAGATCTAGGGCCCGCCGAAGGCGAGCCCTCGTCATCGATGAATACGATGTATGTGACCAGCGACTACTTGCCCTTGACGACCTGCCCACGAATTTCGCCATCGGGGAATTTCGCGGTGTGCACGTTGACGTACCACTTGCCGGCGGCCAGATCTGCTGCCTGAGCGTCGGTGAGTGTCGCCTTACCGTCCAAGGGGGTTGTCGCCGGCGCGATCGGCACAGCCACCCCGGCGTTCTTTCCGGCGTCGGCCGGGCCGTGGAAATGCGCGGCGGTCGCAGCGCCGGTGAGCCCCGTATAGGCGCCCTTCCAGGTTAGTGTCTTGCTCGCCGTATCGTAAGTCACAGTCAGGCTTCCCGTGCCCTTGCTGTCACTGGGCGGCACGACGCTCGCACCCTTCAGATCAGCTTTGTAATTGACCATGTCGGCGAGAGCGGGAGATGCCAGCGCAAACGTGGCGACGAGCGCTGCGCTGATGAGACTGCGGTGAAGACGTGAGCTGTTCATTGCTGTTTTCCATTTCGATTGGATTGGGGGAGGCAGTTGAGTGAACTTGAAAGCGGAACGTAACTGCGTGGGCTTAGCAGCAACTTAGGACTTGGTCACGATTCAGTGGCATTATCGTGGCGGCCCGAACTGATCGCGGCCTTTTTTAGCAGATCCCCTCTGCGAGGGTGGTGCCGCTTGGCGATGGAACCGGCAAGAAGACGGAGGGGAACTCTGAATTCAGGCCGGCAAGGCCTGCAACACAGCGCCATTGTCACGCGGAGATTGCCAAGCTGGGTCTAAGGCGCCCCACGCCACAAGGCGATCGCGCTGCCGCGCCGGTAGCGTATTGCGAAACTCTGGTAGCGCTTTGTCAAACCGGTGAAGCGGCCAGGGTGTCAGCGCCAGCGATCGAAGCCCGCAGGGCGGAGACCGCTAGGGCGGAGACCGCTAGGGCTCCGTTCACGAGAGCGCGGTCGACCGGAGCCGGCGCAGGGCGAGGCACCTGAAATCAGCAAAGAGGATGATTGCGGAGCGGATGCCGAAGACGTTGCTGACGGCGATGGTTGGAGGCCAACAATGCCATGGAAAGGGTCAATAGATGAGCGTGGCCAGGGTCCGGTTGAATTGCGGGCAATCGGTTTGTCGCCTGTCATCGGACTCGGTGACGGCGCTGTTGGTGCAGATTGAGCGCCACACTCTGACCGGTGGACCCCATCCGGCGATTGCCGGATCAAATGTGATTGTCAAACCGCAGACTTGGCAATTTTCGCAGCGTTCCATCGTGCGTCCTCACACCTATTCAGTTGCAGCTGTTGGCTCGCGCGCGGCCGGCC
>JANMVX010000054.1:0-22486 GCA_031393505.1 Hyphomicrobiaceae bacterium
TGCCGTTCTGGTCCAAGATGGTGGACACGCCGCATCTGATCGTACCGTATACGCTCGATACCAACGACATGCGCTTCGCCACGCCCCAGGGATTCAACTCCGGCGACCAGTTCTTCACCTATCTGAAGGATGCCTTCGACGCCCTCTATGCCGAGGGCGAGAACACGCCGCGCATGCTCTCCATCGGCCTGCACTGCCGCCTGATCGGCCGGCCCGCGCGCATCCAGGCTTTGGCGCGCTTCATCGACTATGTGCAGACCCATGACAAAGTCTGGCTGGCGCGGCGCGTCGACATCGCGCGGCATTGGCGCACAGAACATCCGTACAAGTCTAAAAAATGAAAACGCCCTCTCCGGCACGGACGGACCCCACCCCACCCCTAACCCCTCCCCACAAGGGGGAGGGGGACAGTCCTGAGCAAGAACTGAGAGCCACCCATGATCCGCGACCCCAACGTCCCCGACTACGTCTATGACTATGCCAACCTCGCCAGCGCACGCCTGGGAGCGGTGGTTACGGCAGTAACGGACGATTTCTTCGCCGATAAGTCCCGCATGCTGCAAGATGCCCCCGCCGTCTTCGTGCCGGACAAATACGACGACAACGGCAAATGGATGGACGGCTGGGAGACACGCCGGCGCCGCCACGGCGGGCACGACTGGGCCATCGTGAAATTAGCCGTGCCCGGCGTCATCAAGGGGCTGGACATCGACACCAGCCATTTCACCGGCAATTTCCCACCCGCCGCTTCGGTCGAAGTGTGCCGCTCCGATGCGGAGCCGAACGAAAAAACGACGTGGACGCCGCTGCTGCCGATCAGTTCGCTCGGATCGAGCCGGCGCCACTATTTCGCTGCTGAGTCAGCGAGCCCCGTCAACTACGTCCGCCTGCAAATCTTCCCAGACGGCGGCGTGGCGCGATTTCGCGTTTACGGCGCTCCCGTGCCGAGCTGGAAGGCAGGCGACACCAAGGCCGTGCACGAATTGTCAGCGCTCAAGAACGGCGGTTCGATCATCGCCTATAACGACGCGCACTACGGCAACGTCGCCGCACTGCTGATTGAGGGGCGCGGCCGCAACATGGGCGATGGTTGGGAAACGCGCCGCCGCCGCGAGCCGGGCAACGACTGGATTATCGTCGCGCTGGGCGGTGCGGGCGTGGTGGAAAAAATTGAGGTAGATACGGCGTTCTACAAAGGCAACTACCCGGATCGCTGCTCCATACAGGCCGCCAAAGTTGAGCAAGGCACGCGCGCGTCCATCATCACGCAGTCGCAGTTCTGGCCGGAGTTGATCGGCGAGCAGAAACTTGCCGCCGATACGGTGCATACCTTCGGGCCTGACAAGATCGGGAAAACCGGCGCCGTGACGCATGTAAAACTGAACATCTTCCCCGATGGCGGCGTGTCGCGGTTGCGCGTGTTCGGAAAGCTGGCGCCGTGACAATTCCCCGTCCCCAAGCGATCGAGCCGTTGACACGCGCCGCCTTCGCGCCCTACGGCGATGTCATCGAGACCGCAGGCGTGACGCCACGCGTGATCAATGAGGGGACGACGGAGCGGTTTCATGCGCTGGCCAAGGCCGACGTGAGTGCTGACGGCGGCACGGCGGTTCTCTCCATTTTCCGCGCCAAGCGCCGGGTGTTTCCGTTCACGATCCTGATGCTAGAGCGGCATCCACTCGGGTCTCAGGCGTTCTATCCGCTGTCGGATGATGATTGGCTGGTGGTTGTGGGCGAGGGGGTGGACGCGCCCGATCCCGGAACCATCCGCTGCTTCCGGGCCACCGGCCGGCAAGGCGTCAACTACCTGCGCAACACCTGGCATCATCCCGTGCTGGTGCTGCAGCCGGTACAGAACTTTCTTGTCATGGACCGGGATGGCGCGGGCAACAATCTCGAAGAACACTTTTTCGACCCGGCCGATTGTCGGCTGATCAGCGCTTAGGATCGACGTTCATGGCCCGCTCCGAGATTTTCCACGCTGACTTCCAAGCAAAACCGTTCTGGTGGGAGGCGTACCAACCCACCATCACCGAAGCCGCAGATGTTCCGCATACCACGCGTGTGGCCATCGTCGGGGGCGGCTACGCTGGATTGTGCACAGCCATCGAACTTCATCGCCTCGGCGTCGACGCGGTGGTGTTGGACGCCGCCGAGCCGGGCTTTGGCGCCTCGACGCGCAATGGCGGCATGGTCTCGGGCGGCACGACGGTGGGTAAGCGCTATACCGGCGCCAACACGCGCGAAGATTTGGAGCGCCTGCTGACGGATGCGTCGGACAGTTTTACCGTCATTGAGCAGATTATTTCCGATCACAAGATCGACTGCGAGTGGACCAAGACGGGCCGCTTCGGCGGCGCCTGGGCCAAGACGCATTTCACCCAGATGGCCAAGAAGCTTGGCCCCCTGAACGAATATGCCGACAGCGACGCTTACATGTTGCCCAAGGAACGCCAGCGTGACGAGATTGCGTCGGACTACTACCACGGCGGCATGGTCGCGAACCGCGCCGCGCACCTGCATCCCGCCAAGTATTACAAGGGTTTGTTGGACGTCGCGACCGCCAAGGGCATCGCCATCTGCGGCAAGGCGCCGGTGACCAAGATCGCGCAGGCCGGGGCGAAATGGCACGTCGAGACATCGCGCGGGACAGTCGAGGCGGGCGACGTGGTGATCGCGACCAACGGCTACACGGGCGACGTGACGCCGCAACTCAAGCGCCGTGTCGTGCCGGTGGGCAGCTACATCATCGCCACCGAGGAAATGCCCGAAGAGCTGGCGCATGCATTGATCCCGCGCAACAAGAGCGTCTACGACACGCGCCGTGTACTGACCTACTATCGCATGTCGGGGGATAGACGCCGGCTGATTTTCGGTGGGCGCGCCAAGTTCAGTCTGTCCGATCCCCTCGATACCGCGCCGATCCTGTATCAGCACATGCTGGATCGCTTCCCGCAGCTGGCGGGCGTGAAAATCACCCATGCCTGGACGGGCAACGTGGCCTTCACGTTCGATGAGGTGCCGCATATGGGCAAAATGGACGGGCTGCACTACGCACTCGGCTGCAATGGGTCGGGCGTGGCAATGATGACCTATCTGGGCACGCAGACGGCGCGAAAAATCGCGGGCGTGGCGAATTATGCGTGTGCGTTTGATCGCGCGGAGTTCCCGGATCATCGTCTGTACAATGGCGATCCGAAACGGCTGCTGCCGTTGCTCGGGCCGTATTTTCGTACGCGCGATTGGCTCGACCGGACCTTCGGATGATCTCAGACTGCGTCACCGGTAGCGCGCGACAACCCAGAATGACTTTTCGGGCGCGGGCGTCGTGGCATCGAAAACCGCCGCCATCGGCGTCTCCCAGGTGACGCTCTTGTGGTCGGGCGCGACCGTTCCGTTGGTGTCGACAATATCCAGCGCCCGGACCAGCACCGTCCAGCGATGCCCCTTGAAGGACTGACCGGTCGTCAAACTCGCATCTTTGCCCGTGCCCGCCAAATCGACTGCAAATCGGAACTGGCGGGGACCGGCTTTGGTCAGGGTCATGCCGGCGAGGCGTTTCGCCGTCAAGGCGGGCCAGTCCGTGGTCCGGACGGTGACGGCGCAGATGAAGGCCGCGTCGGACCAAAGGCTCCGTCGACTGACGGTTAACCCCGCACCCGACGGATCATCGGTCGCTTGACAATCCTGCTCGGCGTCGCGTTGGGACTGGGGCGTCGGATAAAGCGCGCGCTCGAACGCTGCGGTCAGCACAAACTGGGCCTCGCCGTCGCGGCTGACCTCAAGAGTTTCGCTGATATCGAAACAGCCCGCGAGCACGGGGGCGAGCAGCAGGACCGGCAGACAGAACCTTCGGCGCACAGGACCTCCGCGACAAGAGCTTCACACTCCTCTCACAACCTGCATAGATTCTGACCCATTGTCATCTGGGAGCACGAATGTCAGTTGCGTAGGTACGCACAGCAGTGCGCCCGGTGCGCCGGAACGACAGGCCTGTGTTGTGGTGCGCCGGGCGCGCTGCTGCGCGCACCTACCAATCAAAGATGAGTATCGGCGAGGTTTGGCCGTATCACCGCGCCGCCGCCGGATCGAGCCCCTGCATATACTGCGCGACATAAGCCGGCTCGGGCATCGGCCCCGGACGGGGCGGGTGCTGCCAATCGGGGCGAGCCGCCACCACCTTTTTCGTCGCCTTGGCTTTCACCTTTTCGGCCACCTTCACCGTCACGGGATCGGCCAGCCAGCCGCTCATGCCGAGCAGGAAAAACAGATACGTATGCGTTGAATTCCAGTAGTGCACCGTCATGCCGGCGAGCGTGAAGGCGATGAACGACAGCGTCCAGCCGATGGCGGCGCGCTGTTCTCGCAACGGGCGCTGGCCGGGGCCGCGCTTGTGCACGCGGGCGATCAGCGTCCAGATGGCGGCGATGAGCAGCACGATGGCCGGCAGCCCCATCTGCATGGCGACGTTCAGCCAGTAGGCGTCGACGCTATCCGACGGCATCCAGGCCGGACGGACCCATGGATCGAGGCCAAGGCCCAGCCACGGATTGGCCCAGACGTTGTCCATGCCAAACCCCCAGATCAGCGTGCGGTAATAGGCCGTCTCGGGATCAATTGAGATGCGCGTCACGATCTGCGCGATGGGCGACTTGTCGCTGAAGAGCGCGAGCAGGACATAGACGACCAGCAAGAAGATCCCGAAAATCTTCACGCGGTTGGGAAATTTTTTGGTGCCGCGATGAATGCCGCCGAGCAGCCCCTGCATGACGAGCGTGTTGAGCGGCGCGGACGACAGGCCGAAGAAGGTCGCCACGCACAGCGACACGGCTTTGGCCGCCCGCGTGCCCGCGCTGGTCTCGGTGAACCACACCATGGAGAGCACGCTTGCGCAGTAGGCGCCGTAAAGAATTGGGTGGTTGAAGGTGGCGTAGGAGCGGTGCAGGCCCCAACGCACTTCGTCGTTGGCCGCCACGGCCACGGTGCCAATGCCTTTCAGCCAGATGTGGACGAAGTGGAAGCCGGTGGTCGCTTCCGGCAACGCCAAAAGTCCGACAAAGCAGATCGAATAGAACAGTCCGTTCAGCGTCGCCATGAAGTCGTCATAGCTGCGGATGTAGGCGCGCGCGATGACGTAGCCGCCCAGGCATTCGAGCATCAGCGAGCCGCCGGTGGCCAGCCCCGCATTCATCTCCAGGTGCATCATGAAGGCGAAGAACACCCACAGACTGTAGAGAATGAACAGGATGTCGTAGTAGGCCCATTTGATGCCTTTGCCGGAAAACAGCTTGATCAGCGCCGGGATGATGAAGATCAGGATGGCGCAGCGGTGCGGCATCAATGTCAGCGTACCGAGAATCGGCGAGAACTCGATCGGCGCGATGATGCCGATGATCATCAACAGGATCGGTAGCGGCATCCTGGGTTTGCGCGGTTTCTTCATGGCGACCTAGATTTTCTTCTGACCACGGACAGACAAGCATCCACTCGTCGTCCCCGCGCAGGCGGGGATCCAGACAACCCTCAGTCCTGCTGTGAAATCCGATCCGGGAGACATCGTCCGTGAAAGACCTTTTGCGTTGCGCCGGCGGAGATCGCCATTGGCTTGGCTGGATCCCCGCCTGCGCGGGGATGACGAATGAGGGGCCGTTGATCAGAACGCGTTCTTGTTGGTGAAGCCGTAGAGCGGGGTCGCGGCGAGAATGCGCAGGTCCATCAGCAGCGACCAGTTGGTGATGTAGATCAGGTCGTATTCGACGCGCTTGCGCATATCTTCCGGCGTCTGCGTTTCGCCGCGATAGCCGTTCACTTGCGCCCATCCCGTCAGGCCCGGTTTCACCTGGTGGCGGTTTGCGTAGCGCTCCAGCATTTCGCCGTAGTGCTCGTTGTGCACCAGCGCATGCGGGCGCGGGCCGACCAGCGACATGTCGCCGGCCACGATGTTGATCAGTTGCGGCAACTCATCAAGACTGGTGCGCCGGATGAAGCGGCCGACGCGGGTGACGCGCGGGTCGTCGCGGGTAGCTTGTTTCACCACCGGCCCATCATCGGCCACGCGCATAGAACGGAATTTCAGCACCTCGATGACGCGATGGTTCAGGCCATGCCGCTTCTGGCGGAACAACACCGGACCCGGACTATCAAGCTTGATGGCGATGGCGATCAGCAGCATCACCGGCGCGAAGGCGAGCAGCGCGGGGATGCCGATGACGATGTCCTCGAGCCGCTTGGTGAAGGGCGACCAGTCGATCAGGGGCTTCGACTTGACATCCAGAAGTCCGACCGGGCCGACGCTGGAGACTTTGTGTGCGGACAGTTGAGCATCCACCAGATCGGACGCGATATGGGTGCAAATCCGTATGCGGACGGGAAGGTGTTCGAGTTTGCGCGCGATGTCGGCGATTCTCTTTCCCGCCGACTGCGGCAGCGCGATGATGATCTCGTCGATGCGATCGGCGCGGCCGGCTTCGATCAGATTGGCCAGGCCGCCGGCGATGGTGAGGCCATCGGTGTCGACCCGGGCCGATTTTGCCCGGTCGTCGAAGATGCCGGTGAGATGCAGGCCCGAGTTGCCGCGCTCGACATGCCCGACCACGGCGCGGGCGACTTCGCCGGCCCCGTAGATGGCGAGGTTGGCGTCAAACAGTCCGGCGCGCGCGTAGGGGGCCATGAAGGCGGACGTAATAATCCGTAAGCTGAATAACAAGCCGCCGCCCAAGAGCAATGACAGCGGCTGCCAGCCGCGCGGAAAAGCTTGCGCCGCGCCGAGCGTGAACGACACCGACTGCACCGTCGCGAACACCAGGAACAAGGCCAGCGCCAATTCGCCAAAACCTATCTTCACCGCCGGAATGCGCGCCTCATCGTATTGGCCCAGCTGGCGCAGGACAAAGTGCCCAACCGCCGCCGACATCAGGGCCAGCTCCAGCGCGGCGACGCCATTGCCGCCGTGAAAGCGCGCCGAATGCCAATACCACAGCGTTGCCAATCCCGAGCCAGCGAGGCACGACAGCGTGTCAGCCGCAGCGATGAGGTCGATGGCGATCCGCCGCGACCAGCGGGCGCGGATGTCCGAACCGCCCGGCAGAACCGGAAGATCGTCAATGCCATAGTCGCTGGTGGCGCTGCTGCTCATCACGCCGCCAGACTTGGTTCGCGGCGGACTTTGCCGGCGCCGGTAAAGGCATCTGCCGCGAGCGGCTCATCGCTGCTGAGTTGGTCGGCTTCGACCTGATTCAGCACCACGCCGGTGACTTTGCTCAGGCTACGGCCTAAAGCGCGCAGCGCCTGACGGGCCGCAGCTTGCGGGGTGACGCCCCATTTGTGGACAAAGACGATCTGATCCGAGAGTTCCGCCAGAATGCGCGAGTCGACGCTTGGCAGCAGGCCGGGACCGTCCAGCACGATGATCTCGAACTCTTGCGCCAGTTTCTTCAGTGCGGCCGCCATCAAGGGTGAGGCGAGCAGCTCCGCTGGCGTGATCGATCCCGTGGCCTTGGTGATGCCCGGCAGGAAATGCAGGCCGGTCGCGGCTTCGCGCACAATGGCGTAGCGCAGCGGCAGGCGGGACATCAGGCTGTCGTAAAGCGACATGCCGCCATGGGGCAGCATCAGCGGGCTGAGGCCGTGGCCGCTAAGATCGCAGTCGATCAGCAGGGTACGGACTCCCGAGAGCGAAAAGTGCAGCGCCAGATTTGAGGCGATGACGGACTTGCCTTCATGGGCCAGCGCCGAGGTGACCAGCACCGTCTGCTGTTGCCGTCCCGTTCGTTGGCGGCCAATCGCGACACGGATGGTCCGTACAGACTGCGCCAGGGCGGAATGCGGCGCGATCAGGATGGTGCGCAGCTCGGTCAGGCTTGGCCCATCGCCCGCGCCCGTCTTGTCGAAGCGTGCGATGGTCGTAATGTGCCTGAGCTTAAAGCTCTTCTCGATGTCGTTGGTGCGCACGAAACTCGGGAACAGGAATTCGGTGATCAGCGCAAGGATCAGACCGAGCGCAACGCCGCCGCCAAAACCGCCGGCGATGATCAGCGTCTTTTTCGGCGATACCGGCGCAGCTGGCGTGGTCGCATGGTTGACGACCCGCGCGTCGGGCGCCTGCAGGTTCTGCTGCTGTTGGGTTTCCTGGGCGCGCTTCAGGAAATTCTCGTAGATCTCACGCGACGCCGTCGCCTCGCGCTCAAGCTCATGCAGGCGCACATTCTTGCTGTTTTTGCTCGACAGGTCTTCCTTGGTGCGGTCGAGATTGGCCTCAAGCTCCGCCTGCGCTGCTTCGGCCTGGTCCGCCTCCGACTTGAGATTGGTGACGATGCGCTCAACTTCCTGGCGCAGTTCCGAGCGCGTCGAGTCCAGCTGCGCGTTGGCCTTGATCATGGCGGGATGCAACGCGCCATAGCGCGCCGCCGCCGCCGATTGCTGGCGCAGCGCCTCGGAATACTGTCCCTTCAGCGCCGTGATGGAGTTGGACTTCAGGACATCGCCGATGGTCGTGACATCGGCGTTGCTGTCGAGAATGCGCCTGGCTTCCTGATACTTCGAGCGCGTTTCGGCCGTGCTGTTGCGCGACAACGTCAGCTGCTCCATCTGGCGGCCAACTTCGCGCTCGTCCAGCGGCTGGCCTTCGCTGCTGAACAGATTGTGCTCGGAGCGATAGGTCGCCACCGCCTGCTCGGCCTTGTTCAGTTTGCCGCGCAGTTCGCCGGTCTGCTTGTCGAGCCAGCGGGTCGCGTCTTCGGCGGCGTGCATCTTGGCTTCGACCTGCATTTTCACGTAGGTCTCGGCGATGGCGTCGGTGATGCGCGCCGCTTTTTCCGGATCCTTTGATTTGTAGCCGATCTGGATCAGGAAACTGTCGCGGACGCGCTCGGCCGAAACGCGCGTGACAAAGGCCTCGACCGGGTTATCGGGGCGCAGGGACTTGTCATCGGTGACCTCGATCAGTTCGGCCATCGAGCCGGCGTGTACGGCCTGTTCCTTGCCGGTATATCTGGCGATGGCTTTTCGGATGGCTGTCAGCAGTCCCAGACCTTGTGGTTTGATAAGCTCTTGGTCGTCGCCGAGCCTCATATCCGCAATCACGCGGGCGGCGACGCCGGTCGAGTGGATGATCTCGGTTTCGCTCTCGATGGTTGGGCTGTTGGCGATCAGGTCGCTGGTCACCTGCTTGATGTTGGCGACGTTGCGGTCGCGCGGATCAATCAGCACCGTCGCGGTCGCCAGGAATTGCGGCGTGAGCAGTTGCAAGAGGCCAAGGCTGCCTGAGCCGACCAGCGCGGCGGTGATCAGAATGATCAGCTTACGCTTCTTGAGCAGGCGCGCAATGTCGCCGAGGCTGGGCAGGCTGGAGCCGCCGCCCTCGTCGCTCTCGTCGTCCTCGTTGCTCATGCTGCCCCGGAATGCGGACTATTGGCTGAGCTTCAAGGTCGCCATGATCCGATTGTCGTCAAAACTGAACTGGCTGTCGGTCGAAACTCGTTCCGTATGTTCGACGCCTAAGGTTAAGGCGAGGTTTTCGTTAAACAGATAATCGATGGATGCGCCAGTTTCGAACACGGTATCGACGCGGGCGCTGCCGATGAACTGGTTGCGCTGCAGCGAGATGTCCAGTTTGCCCAATATGTTGTGGTAGATGTCGTACTGCATGCGTCCCTTGAGGGTGTCGGAGAGCTGCCCGAAATCCGGGCCAACGACCGTGCGCTGCAGCTGGCGGCTGGCGTCGAGATAGATCGAGAGCCGCCGCGTCGGCAGCCATTGCAGTCCGGCCCGGAAGATGCTGGTGCCGAAATTATATTGTGCGGGGGTGTCGAACTTTACGTAATCGTAACCACCGGACAGAGTGAACTTGAGCAAGGGATCCAGTTCATAGGCTAGGCCAACTTCGCCCTTATAGGTGTAATTGTTGCTGTAGGCGGCGCGCTCGTGCAGGGCGACTTCGCGAACGACCCGGGTCGCGGCAAAAACCCGATAGCCGGGCGAAAAGCGATAGTTGATAAGGCCGAAGATGCCGGTGGCGTCGTTATCGCCCTTTGACTCGTCAGCGGTTGAGCCGTCGTAGTTCGGCACGTCGTAAAGATACGTCCGCTGATAGTCGATCCCGGTCGCAAAGGCTGTCCGTCCGGCGTCGTGCATGTAACCGATGGCGGCGCGGCTGGTCCAGACCGGGACGGCGACCGAGGCGACGTCGGGCGCCACGGGAAGGAAGTTGTCGTCATGGCTGAGCTGGGTTCCAAAAGTGCCGCCAATGGTGTCGGCCGCGTCGAGGTCCAGGCGCCAATCACCGCGGATCAGGCCGCTGGTGAAGTTAAGGTTCTTGTGGTCCTTGAAATCGACCGTCTCGCCGCCGGCCGTCAGCTTGAACATGTGCCGGTTGAGGCCCGATTGCAGCTCCACATTGCCGGCCAGGCTGGAGCGGACATCGGCCACCTTGCCGGCCGAGCGATACAGATTGTCGTCATACATGGTCTTGGCCTGCACCGACGGAAACAGCAGGTGGCCGCCGGGGAGCTTGACGCCAATGGGTATGAATCCGTCGCGCGTATGGTCCAGCACGGTTTCGCCGCTGTAGAGCTTGGCCTGGTCCCAGGTGCGCAAGGAATCCGTAAAGGCGAACGTGCCGAGATAGCCGAGGGCGTCCTGGCCGATTTCCTGCGCGGACGCCGGAGCCGCCGCAAACGTCAGCACAAGGAGCGCTGCGAGACCTTTGAGGAACGCACGACGACGCATGGCGACAACCGGAGGTTAGAAGAAGCGTTCCTGGACCAGCAAATTGTCGCCAGGCAGCACGGGGATGCTGCCATCCATCGGGATGTTGCGGCCCGTGGCCTCGCCCTGGCGGCGCAGCAAGATGGAGTTCGTCACCGAGCGATAGGTGTAGCCGCCGGCCAGTGCCACCGCGTCGGCGATGCTCAGCCCGGCCTTGAACGGAAACTCGCCGCCGTGGCGCACTTCGCCTTGCACATAGATCGGACGGTAGTTCAGCACCTGCACGCTCAGCTGCGGGTTCTTGATGTAACCCTGCTGCAGCTTCTGGCGCAGCGAGCCTGAGAACTGGTCGAGGGTCGTTCCCTTGGCCGGAACGTCGCCCAGCAGCGGCAATGAGATGTTGCCGGAAGCGTTCACTTCGCTTTCGCCGGTGAGTTCGGGCTCGCCGAAAACCTCGACCTTGAGTTTGTCGCCGACGCCCAACCGATAGATGCGGTCGAGCTTGGCCAAGCTCACGTCCGTGGCCGGGGCGAAGCCGAATTGGGTGGCGGATGAACAGCCGGCGACCCCTGTCAGCAACAGGACGCAACAGAACGCAAGACGTGCCGAAAATTTCACACCAGCCGACAAGGCCCACTCCACACACTTTGCCGTCACAGGCAGCGCCAAAGCCTTGGACTTGGCCGCTGCAAGCGACATGGTTAAGTCGGGAATGGTTAGCGGAAGGTTAAGACCGGGCGGCGCAGGCCCGTTTGGTTAACGGCGGGTTAAGTCGTGGTCAAATATGGTGCAAATATTACCTGTGAATACTCAAAGTTGCAGGTATTCGTAGCCGGCTGCATTTGTTAAGCTGTGGCGTGTTGCTTCATTCGGGCCACGCGCTTCGGCCAGCCCCTGTCGCCAAACCGCATTGGGGCATCGCATGCGCGCCATTCGAACCGCCTTAGCTGATGCCGCCGACCGGATATCGGACGGCCTGCTTGGCATCGACACCGGCGGCGACGACTGCCGTCCGACCGCCTATCATGTGCTGCGCAAGGTGCTCGCTGCCGTGCCGCTGCAACCCGACGACTGCTTCATGGACATCGGATGCGGGCGTGGCCGCGTCTTGTGTTTGGCCGCTCTCCAGCCGATTGCGCGCGCGGCGGGCGTTGAGATCACGCCGCAACACGCCGCCGCGGCGCAACGCAATCTCGAGCATTTGCGCGGCCGCAAGGCGTCGGCCTATGGGGTCATAACGGGCAGCGCCGCCGACTTCGACTGCTCGGGGGGCACGGTGTTCTACCTGTACAACCCGTTCAGCGGGGCGCTTTTCGAACAGGTCGCCGGCAACATCCACGCCGCCGCCAAGCGCGGCGGGCGGCCAATCCGGCTGGTGTATGTCAATCCGGTGTGCCGGGATGTTCTGGAGGCTTCGAGTTGGCTGGCCACGCCTGAGGTGCTCTATGCCGACCGCGCCGGAAGACCTGCCGCGCTACTCTATCGAAGCGCTTGAGCGTTACAGCTGATAGACGCTGGCCGACAGTTTCACGATGTCGAACTCGCAGCGGATTTCCGCCGGCGCCTTGCGCGCGACCAGCACGAGATAGGTGCTGGGCGCCAGGGCGACGGCCGAAAGATCGCTGGCGGCGGCCTCGCGCACCGAACGTCCGACCATCAGCGAGAGCGATTCCGGTTGGCTCCAGGCGGTATAGCCGATGGCGAGGTTGCGCGACTTGGCTTCCTGCTGGCAGCGCTCGACGGCGTCCTGGCGATAGGTGTTGATCAGCGCGTCAGTGAGGGCGCTGCGGTAGACATACTCCTGGTAGCCGAACTTGGTGCCGGCCAACAGCACGACAAACAGGATGAGGCTGCGCAAGGGTGAGCTCCGCCGATAGGATCGCCAGCCTCCCCCACTGGAAGCCGATAACCGCTCACCATGCTGCGCGCATAGAGTGAAGAAAGCCTTGCGGGCTGTGCTGTTTTTTTCCTCTCCCTCTTCTTAGGGGGAGAGGAGACCGCCCCTCGCAGCGCGTTTCAGCGCAAGAGCTGGGCGGTCGGTGAGGGGCAGCCGCTTGCTCTGTACCCTTCTCACCACTTGTACGGAGCAAGCGGCTGCTCCTCACCTGTCGCTGAGTCCGCGGCTTCGCCTCGGGCGACATCCTCTCCTCCAAAGTAGGGGGAGAGGCGAAGACCGGAGCCCTCCTCTCCCCCGTTTTCCGGGGGAGAGGAGACCGCGTCTCGCAGCCGCCTTTTTGCGGCAAGAGCCACGCGGTCGGTGAGGGGCAGCAACGTGGACGGACCGTTTCACCACTTGTGCGGAGCAAGTGGCTGCCCCTCACTTGTCGCTATTTTCCTCGCGCTTCGCGCTCGGAGCGACATCCTCTGCCCCAAAAATGGGGGAGAGGAAAGGGCGCTGCGCGCTCAAATCAGGCCGCCAATTGGTGTTCGGCTGCTTGCTCCAACCCACGTAGCGCCGCCAGCACTTCGGCCGCCTTGGCGTCCCAGGACTCGGCCTGCACGCGGGCGCGCTGTTTGGCGGGGTCGTGCCAGGTCGAGAGCGCCGCGCGCAGAGCCGACGCAAAGCCTGTCCCGTCGGCGGCGACGCGCACCAGATCGGCATAGGGCGCCAGCGCGGGGAATGGCGTCGTCACCACCGGGCGGCCCACGGCGAGATATTCTTTCAGCTTGATGGGATTGCAGCCCTTGATCCAGTCGCTGGCGTTCCAGGGCATGATCAGGGCGTCGCAGGCGGCCATGTAATTGGCGACCTCGTCGTAGGGTTTGCGGCCGAGGAAATGCACGTTCTTGTGCGGGCACCAGCCCTCGGGCAGAGACGAGCCGCCGACCATGACGAACTGAACCTCGGGCAAGGCGCGAACTGCTTGCAGGAACAGCGGCGGATCGAAGGTATGCGCATCGATGCCGCCGATGAAGCCGACGCGGGGGCCGGGTATCGGGGCGACGTCGGCGGGGATGGGCGCGGATGTTCCCGCCGCAACGAAGCGGTCGAAGTCGACGCCATGGGTCACCAGGAGCGAACGGGCGACCTGGGTCCGCTCTTCGGCGAGCAGATCGGCGTTGCAGTAGACCACGAGATCCGCGCGCGCCTTCATGGCGGCGATCTGACGCCCCAGTACGGCCGGATCGCCTTCGGGAAAGGACTCAAATCGATCCGTGCGCTGCATCACCATAGGGGCGCCGGAGAAGGCGTCCATCAGCCCCGCCCCGGCCGGGCAATGCAACCAGAGCAGCGGCCGCTGCATGCCGATGCGGCGGGCAAAGAATTTGATCTGTGGGGCCAGCGCCCAGCCGAAGGCGCTTTCGCCCAGCTGTCCCGGCACGCTGAGGGGGGAGAGGACGTGGAACTTGTTCTCGATATGGACAAGGCCACGTCCCAGGCTGCCGAGCTTGCGTTTGATGCGCGCCAGAAACTGCCCGCCCTCACGCGGTGACGGAAAGCGCACGCCGAGCGAATTGACGAACAGGACGGGCACGTCCCGCGCGATGCGGCGCATGATCTGGAAATCAAAATGGCCGCGGTTGTGATACCACCAGTCTTCGCCGCCAATGCACACGATGCCGTCGAACGCCGCCATGCTCCAACTCCCGATCCCAGGCTTGATTGGACGCACAATGGCAGCTTTTCGTTAACCTTCACTTTCCGTAACGGCCAAACGGCGCATTTGGCGGCTGATGGTTAACTCAGCCTTCAAGGCCTGCTGCTAGCATGGCTGCATGGTGAGGATTATCAGGCACAGTGATCTGCCCGAACTGGCGCACGCCAGCGAGGGGCGCGGCGGCGCGCCCACCGCCGAGCTTTTGCCGCCGCCGCTGCTCTCGATCATCGTCGTCTCCTACAACACGCGTGACATGACGCTGGCCTGCCTCGCCTCGGTGATGGCCGAAACCCGCGCTGCGTCCTACGAACTGATCGTTGTCGACAACGCCTCCAGCGACGGCTCGCCAGCGGCTATTGCGGCATTGGGAGACCGGGTTCGGTTCATGGCGCTGACCGAAAACATCGGCTTTGCCCGCGCCAACAATCTCGCGGCCCGCAAGGCGCGGGGTGACTTTCTGCTGCTGCTCAATCCGGATACCGTGGTGTTGGATGGCGCCATTGATCGGCTCGCCTCGTTCGCTTCGGCCAATCCGGCTGCCGGGATATGGGGTGGGCGGACGTTATTCGGCGATCTCAGGCTTGATCCCACCAGCGTCTGGGCGCGCATGACGCCGTGGAGCATGACCACCCGCGCCCTGGGACTTGACCATGCCTTTGCGTCGAGCCGCTTGTTCAATCCGGAAGGTTACGGCGGTTGGGCGCGCGACAGCATGCGCCCGGTCGACATCGTCACCGGCTGCTTCCTGATGATCCGCGCCGAGCTGTGGCAGCGCCTCGACGGCTTTGATCGCGCCTTCTTCATGTATGGCGAGGAAGCCGACATCTGCCTTCGTGCGGCAAAACTGGGCGCGCGCCCGTTGTTCACGCCCACGGCCACCATCATCCACTACGGCGGCGCGTCCGAGCGTACGCAGGCCGGCAAGGTGGAAAAGCTGTTCCGCGCCAAGGTCACGCTGATGCACCGCCATTGGAGCGCACCCGCGCGCGCCTTCGGCAAGGCGATGCTGATGGTTTGGCCGGTGTCGCGCCTTGCCGCCGCGACTCTCTTGGGCCGAGCATCGCAAGCAGCCATGTGGCGCGAGGTCTGGCGGCATCGTGCGACGTGGCTGGCAGGCTACGACGAGCCCCAGCCCGCCGCAGCGGGAAACATCGCAAATCTCGACGCCGGTCAACTGGCGCGATAGGGAGTGCACACCTCATGCAGATCGACGCCATCGAGATCGCCGCGACTGCCGTGGCTGGCCCCGTGCGCTACAGCATCTGCACGCTGGTCACCGGCCGCGCCGAATATGCCGCCATGCTGTCGTCGTTCCGCTCGCATGGCTTCTCCGATGCCTCGTGCGAATACCTCTATGTCGACAATTCCTCCGCCAACGCCATGACGGCCTATGACGGCCTCAACCGCATGATCGATGCCGCGCGCGGCCGCTACGTCATCCTCTGCCATCAGGACGTGCGCCTCATCGCCGATGGCCGCGCCGACCTCGACCACCGCTTGGCCGAGCTGGAGCAGCGCGATCCCGACTGGGCAGTGGCGGGCAACGCCGGCGGTACCGGCCCCGGGCGCCTGGCCATGCGCATCAGCGATCCGCACGGCGACAATCGCAAGATTGGCGATCTGCCCGAGCGCGCGCTGTCGCTGGACGAGAATTTTCTCATCCTGAAGCGTGCCGCCCGCATCGGTCTGTCGCACGACCTGAAAGGTTTCCATTTCTACGGCGCCGACCTGTGCATGGCGGCCGATGTCATGGGCTATACGTCCTATGTCATCGACTTTCATCTGCGCCACTTGAGCGACGGAGCGATCTCGCCGTCGTTTTACCAGGCGCGGCGCGATTTTCGCACCAAGTGGTCGCGCGCCTTGCGGACGCGTTGGATGCAGACGACGTGTGGCATCATGCTGCTCACCGGCAGCCGCGCCGGCCAGGCCTTTGGCACGGCGATCCAGCGTCATGCCCTGCGCATCGCCCTGCGCCTGCCGTTTGCGCGCGGCTGGCCGACGGCGGGCGCAGCCAAGAGCGGGACGCCATGACCACGGCCTCGTTGCGCAAGACGGCGCTGATCAAGCGCGTGGTCAACCAGGGCCTGCTGATGCTGGCCGGGTTTGGCGGCGCGCAGGTGCTCGGCTTTCTGCGCAACATCCTGCTCGCCCATCTCATCACCAAGGGCGACTTCGGCACGGCGGCGGCGCTGACCATTGCTCTGCAGACGTTCGAAATGGTCAGCGATGTCGCGGTGGACCGGCTCATCCTGCAGGCCGGCGACGACAACGACCTTGCCCTGATGGCCAATGGCCATACGGTGCTGCTGCTGCGCGCCGCGCTGATGAGCCTGCTGCTGTGGCTGGCGGCGCCGCTGTTCGCTCAACTCTTCAGTCTGGTCGAGGCCACCACGGCCTTTCGCGCCGTCGCGTTGATCCCACTTTTAAAGGGGTTCATGCATCTCGATTGCCGGCGCGCGCAACGCAAGCTGGACAACCGGGCAGCCGTGCTGGTCGAGATCATTCCGCAGGCGATTGCCCTGGCGGCCGTGTGGCCCGCCGTGGCGTATACGCATGATTACACGGCGGCGCTCTGGGTCACCGGAATTCAGGCCGTGGCCACCAGCTTGGTCTCGCATGCGCTCGCCAAATCCCGCTATCGTCTCGCCCTCGACGCCGACCAACTCCGCCGCTTCCTGCATTTCGGCTGGCCGATCCTGCTCAGCGCCATCCCGCTGCTCGCCGTGTTCCAGGGCGACCGGGCGATCGTGGCGCGCTATCAGGGCGTCGAGGCGCTGGCGGGTTACACGGTCGCGTTCCTGGTCACCATGGTTCCGGCGACGCTGGCCGTGCGGGTCGGTCTGTCGCTGATGCTGCCGCTGCTGGCCGGGACAGAATCCTCGCCCGCCCGCCGCAACGAGCGCTTTACGCTGATGTTCGAGGTGTCGGTGCTGGCGGCCTCGCTCTATCTCGCCGGTTTCCTGATGCTGGGCGGCGATGTGGTCCGTCTCGCCTTCGGCCACAATTACGACGGTTACGGATCGGTCACCGGCGCGCTGGCCTTGATGTGGGCGTTGCGCTTGTTGCAAGCCCCCTTCGGCGCCTTCCTGATGTCGGCCGGCGACAACCGTCCCTTGCTGATCGCCGGCGTGATCCGGGCGCTGGCACTGATCCCGACGCTGCTGGCCGCCCGTTTCGGCATGGATCTGGCGATGCTCGGCCTGTGCGGCGCCTTGGGCGAACTGGCCGCCATCCTCTATTTCGCCTGGTGGATGCGGCGCGAGTTTGCTCCGCTGAGCATGATGGTCCTATCGCGCACCGCCTTTCTTGGCCTGACGCTCTGCATCACCACGCCGTTCTGGCACGGCAGTTGGGCGAGTCTGTCGCTGCCGGTCGCTGGCGCGATGGCGGCTGTGGTCGCGCTCTTCGTGGTCGCCGCCGCCGCCGCCATCATGCCGTCAACCCGGGCGGAACTGCGGTCATTGCGCGCTGCGGCTGCGGGGTGAACATGCAACGCGGCATTTGCGCGTCCGGGAAAGGCTGGACGTTGCGGCGGCGCGTCGCCAATAGTTCGGCGCCCGCGGACACGCGCGGAGCTGAACTCGACGAGGCGTCCCGACCCATGCCGCGCATTGACCGCTATGTGCTGATCGCCGCCTTTTCGCTGCTGGTGCCGGCGCTGCTTGCCCTCTTGGTGTTGCCGACGCCCGCCAGCGACACACGCGAGGCCTTCACCTGGGGACATTTCTTCTCGCTCGAAACCGTCAAGCATCCGCCCATGATGCAGTGGATCGCGGGCCTGACGGCGCGGCTGCTCGGACCGACTGCGTTCTGGGCCATTATCGTCACGCAGGTTTTGAACGCCGTGGCGATCGCCTACGTTTACGGCGTGTTCCGCCTGATCGTCGACCGCGACCGGGCGCGGCTGTTCACGCTGCTGTTCGCTACGAATTTTTATCTGACGGCGAGCGCGCTGCCCTTTGCGCTCAACGCCGATGTGCTGCAGATCGTCAGCTGGGCGGCCATCGTGTTCCATGCCCTGCGCGCGGCCGACACCAACCGTTGGACGCATTGGCTGGCGCTGGCGCTGTGGTCGGCGGCGGCGGTTTATACTAAGTACACGGCGCCGGTTCTGTTCGGGGCGCTCGCGGCGGCGAGCCTGTTGGTGCCGCAGTACCGGAAAATCTGGGTCAATCCGTATCTCTACGCCTGCGTGGGGATCGGGGTGCTGACGGTGGCGCCGTTGCTGCACGCCATCCTGACGCGCACCGATTCGGTCGGGCACGCCGAGGGTCTGTTGTCCTGGGATGCGCCACTCAATTGGCGGCTGTTCAATCTCTGGCAGATGGCGCTCGGCCTCATACTGTATCTGGCGCCGGCCTGGATCATCCTGGCCGCCGGCTTTCTGCGCCGCGATTGCCGCATGGCCGCCGCCGCCGATGTCGCCAATCCGACCTTGCGGTTCCTGCAGATCGCGAATTTGGTCTCCCTCGGAGTTCTGGCGACGCTGGTCCTGATCGGCGGCCTCAGCTTTTCCTCGCGCTATGTCGCGCCGTTCCTGATCTTGTTCGTCCTGGCCGTCTGCCCACGGATTGACTTCGACCGCTCGCGCTGGGCCGGCATTGAAAGCCGGACGCTGCGCACGCTGACGCTCACGGCCACGGCCATGCTGATCGCGGGCACGCTGATCTACAGCGTCTTCGCCAGCCACGATGTCATGCAGGAGCCGTCCGTCGAGGCCGCTGCAGCCATTCGCGCCGACTGGAACAAGAGCTACTCTTGCGGCCCGGCCTACATGCTCGGCGATATCGGCAGCGCCAACGGCATGGCGCTTACCGGAAAACCGCTGCCCGTCGGCATCCCGATGGATATCCTGCTGCAGGTGAGTTGGTTCGATCCTGAACTGCTGAAAAGCCAGGGCGCCATCGTGGTCTATCGAGATGCCGTGAACTGGGCCGAAGTCGCCCGCGCACTGCCGGCCGTTGGTCCGCGCGAGACGCGCTCGATCACCATGCCGATGCTGCGGACCTGGACCGGGGCGGCCTACACCTACCGCTATTTCTTCCTGCCGCCAGCGTCTTGCAGCGGCTAGTGTTCTGGCACTTTCATTTGGTTCCTACGATGTCGTCATTCCCGCGGGTGTTCGGGAATCCATGCAAGCCAGTGGTAGTCTCTACACTTTCAATCCGGGAAGCCGTTGATCTATCGAGCCTTTCCTGGCTTTGAAATTCGTGCGCATCTTTGGCTTGCATGGACCCCCGCCTTAGCGGGGGTGACGAAAATTCGGGTGCCTTTTGAAAGCGCCAGAACACTGGCGCGAACGCCGTCGTTCGGACCCGGGATCTTTGGCCTCAGTGCGCTCTCTCTGGTTGACAAGCCTCCCACGAGCGGCCTCCATTGCGGCAGGCAGCAGGCAGATTGAGGCATCGTGGCACGTCAAGAGGTAGTCGTCATCGCCCAGGGCGGCGGCCCGACGGCGGTGATCAACCAGACTTTGGCCGGCGCCGTGGTCGAGACGCGGCGGCGGTTTCCGCAAGGCCAGGTTCTCGGCGCGCGGCATGGCGTGCGCGGCATCCGCAAGGGCGACTTCGTCGATCTGACCGCGCTTGGCGAGCCTGAGCTGATGCGGATTGCCGCCACGCCCGGGGCGGCGCTCGGCAGCACGCGCGATAAGCCGGATGCGTTTTATTGCGCCGAAGTGCTGCAAGGGCTCAGGCGCGCCAAGGCGACCAGCTTCATCTATATCGGCGGCAATGATACGGCGGGGACGCAGCAGATCCTCAGCCAGGCTGCCGGTGGCGACATCGCGTTTGCGCATGCGCCAAAAACCATCGACAACGATCTGGCCGAAAGCGACCATACGCCCGGCTTCATCTCGGCCGGCCTGTTCGTTGCTGCCGCCTTTGCCAGCCTGGACCTCGACTTTCGCGCCTTGCCCGGCATCTATGTCGGCATCGTCATGGGCCGCCACGCCGGGTTTCTGACGGCGGCGTCGGCTGCCTGGCAGCGCGATCCGTCGGATGCGCCGCACCTGATTTATGCCCCCGAAATCGCCTTCTCCGTTGATCGGCTCAAGGACGATATCGCGCGCGTGTTCTCCGCGCACGGGCGCTGCGTGGTGGCGATATCGGAAGGCGTCGCCGACGCCGCCGGTCGTCCGCTGGCCGAGAGTCTGATCGCCCGCGACCGGCTTGAAGTGGATGCGCATGGCAACACGCAGCTGTCGGGCGGCGATCTTGGCCTGGCGCTGCAGGCGCGGCTGAAGGACTGGTTTCCCGGCAAACGCGCACGCGTCGACACCTTTGGCTATCTGCCGCGCGGGTTCATGGGAATGATCAGTCCGCTGGATCAGCGCGAGGCGTTCGCCTGCGGCGTCCACGCCGTCGAGGTCTGTGCAGCCGGCGGAGGATCGGTGGCGCTGCAACTGGTGGGCGGCGTCTGCCGGCCGGTGCGCGTTGGCCTGGAGCTGGTGGCGGGCAAGACGCGGCTGTTGCCGCGCAGCTTCTTGACGGCCGACGGGACGCAAGTTTCGCCGGACGGGCGGGCCTACTTCGACCGGCTGTTGCCGGGGCGGCCTGAGACGGGCGTCAGCCTGCTGTGAAGCCGTCGCGCTAATGTTTTGTCCCGCGCCCAGTTATGTAGGGGCGACCCGTGGGTCGCCCTCGTGGTGCATACCGTTAGAGGGCGACCCACGGGTCGCCCCTACGCAGGGAACGCGCGCCTACGACAGATCAGAACATAGGTTGGGCGGTATAAAGCCGTCGCGCAACATGACGAAATAGTCGTCGTGGCCGACCTGGCCGCCTTTCATGGCGAGGTCGATGCCGTTCAGGGCGGGGACGCCGCTGTGGGCGGTGCAGAGCGGCGAGCCTGGGGTGGCGGCGAGCGGATAGCGCGTTGTGAGGGCGAAGATGTCGAGCTGGCCGAGGGCGTGGCTGGACGTGTCGCCGCCGGCGAAGATGACGCGGCGCAGGCCGGCCTGTTCGATCAGTGCGCGCGCGATGGCGCCGAGCGCCGCGCCGTTGGCCTGGCGCCCGCCGGGGATGGCGTCCAAGGCTGGTCCGCGATCGGTTGATGGTCCGAGGGCGGTATAGATGAGCGGGCTGCGGCCGGCGGCGAGGGTTTTGGAGGCCGCTGCGAGAATGCGTTCGGTTTCGGCGGCGCGGTTGGTCGCGAGCTCGATAGGGTCTGCGGCTATGCCATCGAAGCCGCGGGCGAGGGCGTGAGTGATCTGCCGTTCGGTGGTCGGCGAACAGCTGCCCGAGACGGCGATCACGCGCTCAACGGGTGTTACGGGCGCGAACTGGGCCTTGCCTGCGATGGCGCCATTAGCGACCAGCGCGGCCAGCAGGGCGTATTCGACGCCGGACGATCCAACAACGAATGATCCGATGCGCGGGCGAAGGCGTAAAAGCTGCTGTCCGGCGGCCAGCTGCGTTGCGGCGTCCGCGACATCGAACAGGACGATGCTTTGCGCGGCTGCAAGCTTGTCGACCTCGCCGTCCGCGTCGGCCCGCGCCAGTGTGTCGAGTCCCACCAGGCCAATCGGTGTGGCGGTTTGCGCCGCCAGATGCAGGCGCACATCGGCCTCGCGCATTGGCGTCACGGGATGCCGGCTCATCACCGGGTGGCGGTCGATGCGATAGACCGTACCCTGATAGGCGGCAAAGAGAGTGCCGAAGGCGGTGTAGCGTTTCAACTGCGGTACGCCGATGATCAGCGGCGTCGTCGGCTGCCCGAACACGGCGCGGCCGAGGTCGATGGCCTTGCCGATGCTGCCAATGCGGGCGCTGGAGTCGAAGGTCGAACAGACTTTGTAGTGGCAGTGCCGTGCACCGAGGTCCTTCAGCCAGGCGAAGACGGGGGTGAGGTGCGCCTCCATCCAGTCCGGCGTCTGGCTGCGGCTGGAGCCGGCCAGGCCCACTGCCTGATAGTCCGCAAACGGACGTAATTCCTGCTCGGACGGCGCGCGCGTAAACAGCACCGTCGGCACGCCCTGCGAGGCCATCGCCTCCATGACGTCGGACGAGCCGGTGAAGTCGTCGCCGTAGTAGCTGAGGAGGAGCTGGTTCATTGGATGTTGCGCTATTGCAAAAAATCTAAGGCATAAGCCCGGCTTTAATTTCCTTCTCCCCCTTTTTCAGGGGGAGAAGGTGGCCCCCGAGCGAAGCGAGGAAAGAGGGCCGGATGAGGGGCAGCCG
>JANMVX010000055.1:0-4185 GCA_031393505.1 Hyphomicrobiaceae bacterium
GCCGCGCGTTACGAGGGGCGTGGCATCCTGCATCCTATTGTTTGTCATCTCGCCTTCTCCGTTCTTCACCGAGATCGCGCCAGTGCCTTGGTGGGGGTCCGTTGTCCCGCCGGCCTGTGCATCCCGCCCCTAGTTGGTCAACGCTTTTTCAAGAATGGTTTCTTCCGTGATGTCGCCGTCAGCCAGAATGGCGCTCACCTTGCCGCTGCGGATCACGACCACACGGTTGCACATGCCGATCAGTTCTAGCAGTTCGGACGAATACAGGATCACTGGCAGGCCGCTCTGGGCAAGCGCGTTGATCTCGCTGTAGATCTCGACCTTTGCACCGATGTCCACACCGCGGGTCGGCTCCTCAAGGAAAAGAGCGTTGTAAGACCCGATGAGCCAGCGTCCGACCAGCGCTTTTTGCTGGTTGCCTCCACTCAGGCTCCCGACCTTGGCAAAGGGACCGTCGGCCTTGATCCTTAGCCGCCGCGAAACGTCGTTGGCTGCCTGCTCGCCAGCCCGGCCACGGACCAGGAAGCCAAGCCACGAGAAATGGCTGCGCAGCGAACTCGCGATGACATTGAACGCGACGGTCTTGTTCAGAAACAGACCATCGGCCTTTCTGTCCTCGGGCACATAGGCCAGTCCCTGCTCGATGCTGTATCGGGGATTGGCGATCGTCACCGGATTTCCGTCGATTTCGACCGTGCCGCGATTTGGCTTCACTAGACCGAACATTGCCTTTATTACCATCCTAGCGCCTGACCCTTCAAGCCCGGCGATGCCCAGAATCTCACCATGACGCACGTCAAAGCTGATCCCGTCTAGCTCTCCGTCCACGCTCAAGTCGCGCACCTTCAGACGAACCGTGTCGCTGGGGGGCGGACGCTTTGGGTAGAACTCCGGCAGGTCGCGGCCCACCATCAGCTTGACGATTTCGTCCTCGGTGATCTTGTCTATGCTCTCGGTCCGCACTAGACGGCCGTCGCGCAGTACCGACACCCGGTCGGCGATCTGGAAAATCTCGCGCATTCGATGCGAGACATAAAGGATGCTGATGCCGCGGTTCTTAAGCACAGCGATCATCGAGAAGAGCGCGTCGATCTCGCCCTGGTTCAGGTTCGCGGTCGGCTCGTCCATGATGATGACGGATGCGCCATCCTTGTGCACTGCCCTGATGATCTCGACCATCTTGCGCGATGACGGGGTGAGGTGACGCATCTTCGTTGTCGCGTCAATCTTGAGCCCCAGTGCGTCGAACTCGGCCTGGGCCCCGTTGAACAGCGCCTTCCAGTCGATCAGCATGCCGTATTTCTTGGGCTCGTTGCCTGCGTAAAAGTTCTCGGCAACGGTCAGGTCGGGGATTTCCTGAATCTCCTGGAACAAGGTCGCGACGCCGCCGATTTGCGCTTCAAACGGGCTGGCAAAGGCGATCTGTTCACCGTTAAGGCGGATGACCCCCTCATCGGCGCGGTGAACCCCCGAGATGATTTTTATCAGGGTCGACTTTCCAGCTCCGTTTTCGCCCATCAGGGCATGGACCTCGCCCTTGCGAACCATCAGGTCAAGGTCGGTAATGACTCTGTTTGAGCCAAAGCTCTTGGCGAGTCCCTTGATTTCCAGCGTGTGGACCGCATCGGTCATCTTCTCTCACCCCTGTTAGAGAGCACTACGACAACCACGATGATGATCGCCAGAATGAACCGCTGGAACCAGATGCCCATCCCCAGAAGGATCAACAGGTTTAGCATCACGGCGCTGACCATGGCCCCCATGGCTGCGCCAAGGATCGTGCCCTTGCCGCCGACGAGGCTGCCGCCACCCAGCACGACCGAAGCAATCGCCATGATGACCACTTCGACCGGCGTCCCGCCGGTTGCTGCCGTCGCCGGCTGGAACGTGCCTATCCGCGCAAACGTGAGATATCCCGCGAGCGCGGCAAGCGCCCCGCTCACTATGTAGACCGAGCATTCGATCCACTTCACGTTGATCCCAACGTTGCGGGCGGCGTTCTTGTTCGCACCCGTTGCATACACGTTCTTTCCGTAGGTGGTGAAGGTCATGAGCCACCAGAAGAGCACGAACACGAGGAACATCGCGATCGCCGGGATCGGGAGCCCCGCAATCGAACCCCCGCCGATCAGCTTGAAGGCGGGGTCGATGCCACGTGGGGCGATCGCGTTGCCCTTGGTATAGGTCATTACGAGGCCAGTCATGATGCCGCCAGTCGCCAGCGTGGCAATGAACGGTTGCATCTTGCCGTACACTGTCAGCACACCGTTGATGGCGCCAAGTCCTACGCCGATCAGCATTGCAACGATGAACGCGACCCCGGCCGAGACGCCGGCACCCAGCAGCAACACTGTGCAGAGCCCAACGAGCTGCATGACGGCGCCAATGGACAGGTCGATGCCGCCTATGATCAGGACGAGCGCCATGCCGATGGACACCATCCCCAGATAGGCCCCTTGGCGGCTCAGGTTGAACAGGTTGTCATAGGTTAAGAAGAATTCGGTGAAAAGGGGCGCCGCTGCGACGGCAATGCCAATCAGGATGACCAACATGTACTCTGACCGGTACTCGCCCAGCCAACCGACCAACGATTTTCGAGAATAGGTGTAGGTGATCTGCATCGGTCTTCTGCATCCTCCGCTATGCAAGGGTGAGGCGTTTAGCGTCCCGGCCGTAATAGCCCACGCAGGGGCCAACGCGGCGGGACGCAGATTAAGAGAGGCGGCGCCTGGAAGGCGTCGGGCGCGCCATTGACGTGCAACGGCTGGAACAACGTTCCGGCCGCAGGGCCGACTTCCGGGCTATGCGCCCGGTAGCCTGCCGCAGGATCATGCCGACTTGTATCCGCGCGCGGATTGCTGGGCAATCCCGTAAATCTCGCGGGCCTGTTGCTGCGTCGCAAGCGGACGGCCTACCTCTTTGGCGATCGCTTGTGTTTCTTGCAGCAACTCGAGGTTTGTCGGGTTGCGCGCGGGGTCGAAGAAAAGTTCCAGTCCAGTCTTGACGTGGCCGCCAAGCTCTATCGTACGCTTGATGACCTCGCGGGTGTCGCGAGAGCCCTCGCCCCAGATCGAGATGCACCAGTTGAGTTTGTGCTTGGACAGCGCTTCCATCATGTCGAGATAGTAATAGAGGCTCTCCAGTGTCGGCATCATCCCCGATGTGCCGATCGGCTTGGTCGAGGTCAGCGCGTATTCACCAATCAGGTAGAAGTCGATGAACGAGCCTGGCGTGTACATGCCTTGATTGATATAGTGCAGCGCGAGCTTCAGTTGTCCAGGTTCGTAAATCCCCCAAATGATGCTCATCTTGCGGGCCAGCGCGAGATCCACCTGGCCTGCGACCTGCCGGAAGTTCCAGCCGTATTCCCGGCCCAGGATGTGGCCTTTGTCGTCGGTGTCAAAGGCGAACAGGTTCACGCCCGTATCGATGCAGGCGATGTTCACATTATGGGTGCGGTTCAGGATCTCGCTGTGCTCGAGTCCATGCTCATCCTCGGTGCAAAGTTCGCGGTTGCAGGTCGTCGGATACCACGTCATGTCGGGACGTGCCGCCAGAATTCGGTCCCATGCCGGGGCATAGTCATCTACCGCAGCCTGGCCTTTCAGGTTGAAGTTTGTGTTGTGCGTGTGGATCGCACAAGAGCCTGCATCCCAGCACCGGAGCGCGTCCTCGACGACTTCATCATAAGTGCGCGGCGTGTTGGGGTTCATCGCCTTGGTCCGCTCGCCGTTGAGATGCGACTCCACGATCAACGGGGTGTCCCATGCAGGCTTTCTATCTGCGAATTTGTCGAGTGACGTTGCCATGAATTTAGTTCCTCCTAATAATGTCGTTGTTACTTGTTGGGCACCATCCCCTTGACCGGTCGCCCTCTTGCTGCAGGATTGTGCTGACCCCGGGACCCGGTCAACGCCTGGCCGGTATGCGTCGACACATCCTTGGTGCCGCCTCACGCAGTTCCGGTCGGCCTGCACCGACATGTGGCGCGGGCGTCAGTTACAAGGGTGTTCGCCGTCATTGCCAAAGTGCGCAAGGCAAGTCTATCGGCGCTGCCGGGATCCCTCGACGAGGGTTCCCGGCTTCTGCCTGCCCGACCGAACAGCAGATACTCGCTGTTCAGCCGCCGCAAGGCTGGGTCGTGGTCACGTTATTTCTTGATCCGGTCCAAGTGCGCCTGCGCGT
>JANMVX010000075.1:0-41475 GCA_031393505.1 Hyphomicrobiaceae bacterium
CTTTAACGTCACGGCATGCTGCACGTGGGCGACCCACGGGTCGCCCCTACGACGCTCGCCCCGTCACAAGCCATGTGGAGATTAATTCATGCCCCCGGATCGGAACAACACGACGCCCGAGCCACCCAGCGCCCGCCGCGCTTTTCAGGACGGCCACCGCTGGGAGCGGGTGGACCTGCATCCGTATAAGGATGACGGTCGCGCCATCTTCAAGGACGTGACGCGCCAAACGCTCTTTTCTCGTCCTGATATCGCGGGAGAACTGCGCTACTTCGAAGTTGCGCCCGGCGGCCACTCGACGCTGGAACGCCACGGCCACATCCACGGCGTGCTGATCCTGCGCGGGAGCGGGCGCGCTCTGGTCGGCGCCGAAGTCATGGATCTCGCCACCAACGATCTCGTCACAGTTCCCCCGATGGTCTGGCATCAGTTCCGCGCCACTTCCGAGGAACCGCTCGGCTTTCTCTGCATGGTCGACGCGGTGCGTGACAAGCCGCAGTTACCCGAGCCGGGCGACATCGCGAAGTTGCGCAAGAACGCGAGGATCGCCGCGTTTTTTGACGGGCGGTAGGCCCCTTTCAAATCCCCCGCGCCATCCTGGGCGGCTGCACCAGCTTGCCCAGGATCGCGAATTTCGACGCGCCGCTGGCGGCGGGAATGTTGTTCGCCAGCAGATTGACTGTGGCGTGGGCGAGCGTCGCGAACTTGATCGCCTCCTTGAACGCCGCCGGCACTCCGAATTCGTCCGACAGCGTCAGCCGCAGGCCCTTCGGCATATGCGCCGTCAGCCGCTCCATGAGGAAGCTGTTCCGGGTGCCGCCGCCGGACGCCATGATGGTCTTGATCTCGGCCAGCGTCTTGACGTTGTCGACGATCGAGCGGGTTATGGCGTAGGCGGCAAATTCCGTCACGGTCGCCATCAGGTCGGCATCGCTGAGATGCGCGTAGTCGGCCATGAAGGCGTCGGCATAGCTCGAGCCGAAGTCGAGCCGCCAGGCGCTGCGCGGGACCGGGCGCTTGAAGAAGTCGTGGTCCTTCAGCCGCGTCATTAGCTTCGGTTCGACTTTGCCGCTGCGCGCAAGATCGCCGTTCGTGTCGTAGGGCTGCCCGCGCCGCTTGCGCATGACATGGTCCAGCATGACATTGCCGGGGCCAGTATCGAAGGCCATCATCTTGGCGCGGTCGGCGTGGGCGAGCTGGCAATTGGCGATCCCGCCAATGTTCAGGGTCAGGATCGGCCCGATGTCGCGGAAGGCGACATAGTCGAGATATTGCATCAAGGGCGCGCCCGTGCCGCCGAGCGTGTGGTCCATCGGGCGAAACTGCGTGACGACCGGGGTTTCGCAAACCTCGGCCACGATCGAAGGTTCGCCGATCTGCAGCCCGCAGGCGAAGGGGCCGTCCAGCCAGCGCGCGACAATGCTGGTGTCGTAGTCGAAGTTCTTCAGCCGCGAATGGACCGGCGGTTCCTGGTAGATGGTTTGGCCATCGTATCCGATGACTTCGACCTCGCCCGGCTTGAGATTGGCGTCCCGCATCAGCGAGCGCGCGCTTTCGGCGTAGACGGCGCCAGCGAGGTAGTTCAGGCGGTTGAACTCGAAGAGGGAGATCTGGTTCTCGAAGGCGCGCAAAACAATCTCGGCGACCGGCTTGGGCCAATCGTAGCTGTTGCCCTTGAGGAATTTCGGCCGCACAGGATAGCCGTCGGGGCCATTCTCGATTTCGACCAGCACCACGTCGATGCCGTCGAAAGACGATCCGCTGTTGAGTCCTATCACTTGAACCATGGTAGCCTTCAGTTGCTCGCGGCTGTGGTTTCGACCCCTACCGCAATCACGAACAGCACGGCGTAATCCTGTTTCGAGCAGCCCGCGACCGGCGGCATCAGCCCGCCCGGTGCCACAGGAAACGACGCCTGCTGAACGGCAGCCGGCGTGCAGGAACTCTTGGCGCTCTCGGGCTTGTAGCGCGCAGAGCGGCAGCGCAGGTGGGTGACGTCAAAGAGTTTGGCGCCCTTGTCCAAGTCCCAGCGCACCGCGCCGTCCTTGTCCTTGGCGTGAATGGTCAGCACGCTTTCGGTCTCGCGGTCTCCGGTGACAAGGTATTTTCCAGGCGGGAGCGAGGCCTCGGGTTGTTCCATGATCAGGCCGTGCTCCTCCAGCCACCAATCCCTATCATCGAGTTTCCATTGCGCGGGCGCCACGCCGCCGGCCGCCTTGAGGTCCGCATAATTCGAGAGCCGCACGCCGCGTGGCCCTGGGTCTTTGCGCCAGAGACCCCAGGTGTCGGCGCCTGTCCCGGAGGTGGCGTCCGGCGCGCCCAGGGCGGCGATGAACTGCGTCTCGACGGGGCGGAAGATTGTCTCGGCGCGCACCGGGCCGGCCAGGGCGAGCACGGACAATCCGATCACCAACAGGGCGCGGCAGCCGCTGCGGGCTGAGATGAGGGCTTGGGCCATGACGATGCTCCTGGCTGTGAAGGACCTGAGGCAGTCTATCAGCAAGTACCAGGAACGCAATTTGCTGCGCACGGTTTCGTCAACCCTGCAACGCCAGTATTTGGCTCGCCGCAGGCTCGGCATCGGTGGACGCAATCTCCGTCCAACCTGCCATGCGTCCCCGCAGCCAGGTCATCTGGCGTTTGGCATATTGACGCGTGTCCAGTTTCCCGCGCTCTGTCGCCTCTTCGATCGTCAGCTCACCCTGCAGATGCGCCGCCAGCGCGCGCACCCCGGTAGCGCGCATGGCCGGACGCTCCGTTGGCAGATTTTGCCCCAGCAGCGCGGCCACCTCGGCGAGCGCTCCCGCCCGCAGCATCTGATCGAAGCGCTGGTCGCAGGCTGCATAGACTCTTTCGCGTTCCGGCATCAGCACGACGCGGGTAACCGCCTCGGGCCGCAGCAGCGGCGTCGACGTTTCGCGCTGCCAATCGGCCAATGAGCGCCCCGTGGCCTCGATCACCTCAATGGCCCGCGTCACGCGCTGCGGATCGGTCGGCCGCAGCCGCACCGCCATGACGGGATCGCGCGTGGCGAGTTCCGCATGGAGCCGCTCCGGCCCGATCCGCTCGGCTTCCGCCCGCCAATGGGCGCGGATGTCGGGCGCGATCTCCGGCACCGGCGAGAGCCCGGCGAGCAGCGCCTCGAAATACAGCCCCGTCCCGCCCACCATGATCGGTGTGCGATTCTGGGCGGCCAATTCGGCCAGCACGCGCGCCACATCGGCCAGCCACAGCCCGACCGAATAGGGGTTTTCCGCGAGGACGTGGCCGTAGAGGCGGTGCGGCGCGCGAGCTTCGTCGGCTGGGGAGGGGCGCGCGGTGAGCACGGCGAGGTCGCGGTAGACCTGCATGCTGTCGGCGTTGACGATGACGGCGTTGGTGCGCGCGGCGAGCGCGATGGCTGCGGCCGATTTGCCGGAGGCGGTGGGACCGGCGATGAGGATGGGGCGTTGGGGGACGGACATGGGGGTGAGGGATAGGGGAGTTCCAAAGCAGTGGCCAGGGCTTGCAGACACAACGTTGCGTGAATAGTCTCACCGCAAGCATAGTCGTCGATTTTCAAAGAGTTAGAGAAGCGCCGTGGTCACACCAACAAATCAACGACCAAATGATGTTTTTCTCAGCCATTCCAGCCGGGACAAAAATGCGTTTGTCGACGATCTCTACACTTGGTTGACCCGACACGCAGGCTATAAGGTGTGGTTTGACCGTGGCCTGGGATCGGGCTTCATTTCATCAGGCCTCAATGAGGCCATCGATACCTGTCGCGGCGCCATTATAGTGCTGTCTCACAACTCTGTAAAATCACCATGGGTCAATTCGGAATGCGACAGAATCCATAAGGAGTGGGCAGATCGAAAGGGCGAGTTCAGAATCGCTACAGTGCGACTTGATCCAGTTGATGCCCCTGGATTGCTTCAATCATTTAAACACATTGATATTACCGATGGTAAGTTGACGCCCGACGCGGCTGCGCTTTTGATCGAAACGCTGAACGGCAGCCGCGACAGCTCGCTCGGCAAACCTGTCTACATGTGTCGCGGTTGGCGCGAAAATGAACGCGTCGCCGCTGAAAAGATTTCCGGCACTCTGAAAAATTCTGGACTCAAGCTGGTTTGCGATTGGACCGACCAACCGCACTACAATGCAGCTCGTGTACGCGACATCATGGACAGCACCGGTGGGCTCGTCGCCATTATGCCCAATCGCGGGCAGGGGTCGACTTCCAGCTATATTCTTAGGGAAATTGAGCTGGCGCGCGAATTGAAATTACCGATTCTGGTTTTCTATCAAGACGGATTGACCCCTCGACCAGAATGGGAGGACGGCAGTGTTGTCGGGTATAATGAGCGAATTTGTTCGCTAAGCGACACTGAATTGGAAGATCTTTTTGCCGATCGCATTGAAAGGTTCGCCAACGCTTGGATCAAGCCCAAGAGAGGTGAGCATGTCTTTCTTGGTCACTCTCTGGAAGAGTCAATAAACGATAGATTTTCAACATTACGCCGCATGATCTCGCGCATGACAGGACTTCCAGTTGTAAGCGGTGGGTTGGTGACCGGTTCCGATGCGCAGGTGGAAATCGCTCGATTGATCGATGACGCAGAGTTCTGTATCATCGATATCACCAACAACTCCAAAATCGAACTTCCTGAAAGAGTCAATTTTGCGCTGAATTCATGCATAGAAGCCGGCATCGCGATCGGCGCTGGCAAAGGAAGTACGCTTTATTTGACCTGTGCCTCTCCGCGACGCTCGCCTCCGTTCATGTTCCGCAACAAACAAGTATGGTTCTACGGCGACGAACTGGAACTGATCGGAAATCTCCGCCAGATCGCCTTTCTACATCGTCGAATGGTACTGTAGGTCGCTTCGAGGCGTCGCTTTTCACGCGTGTCATCGCCCCCCTACCTCCCCACCCGCGCCAGCGGATGATGCTCCTCCACCAGCCGCTTCAACCGCTCCTCCAGCACATGCGTATAGATCTGCGTGGTCGAGATATCCGCATGCCCCAAGAGCTGCTGCACCGCGCGTAAATCCGCGCCGCGATCCAGCAGGTGGCTGGCGAAGGCGTGCCTCAGCACGTGCGGGCTGACGCGCTCAGGGTCCAAGCCCGCCTCTTTAGCGACCGCCTTCAGCTCCTGGCCGAGGTGCTGGCGCGTGACGTGGCCGGCTTCGGAATGGGCGGGGAACAGCCACTTTGACGGCGTATGGTTGGGCGAACTGCGCGCCGCCTCTTCGGCCAAAAACGCCGCTACCGCCGCGCGCGCCGGCCCGTTCAGCGGCACCAGGCGCTCGCGCCCGCCTTTGCCCTTGATGGTCAGCACCCGGTCGTCGCCCGCCAGCACGCGGCGCGGCAGCGAGACCAGTTCGCTGACGCGCATGCCGGTGGCGTAGAGCAGCTCCAGCAGCGCGGCGAGGCGCAGGGCAGGCAGCAGGTCGCGGCCGGACACTTCGCTCACGCGCGTGTGAGCCGTGGACAACAGGCGGTCTACCTCGGCGACGTTCAGGGTGCGCGGCAGCGTGCGGCCTTTTACAGGCGCGACGACGTTTTCAGCCGGGTTGGACGCGATCCGCCCCTCGGCCTCCAGGAAGCGGAACAGCTGGCGGATGGCGGACAATTTTCGCGCACGCGAGGAGGCGGCCAGGCCCAGGTCGTCGAGGTGGCGCAGGTAATGTGCAATGTCCTTGGGGCCGACGGCGTCAAGCGCGAGGCCGTCTTCGTCCAGATACTCGGTGAACTCGCCAAGATCGCGCCCATAGGCGTCCAGCGTGTTGGCGGCGGCGCCGCGTTCCGCGCTCATGCGGCCAAGGAAATCGGCGATGGCGGTGGCGCCAGGCGATAGGTCGGTCACGGACGACTTCCGGTTCGTGGGATCATGCAAGAGCCGCTAAATGCGAATCGGCTCACCCCCACGAGTGTAGCGTGTTCTTGCCTGCGATGGTTGGTCAGCCGCCTTGCATCGGCGGCAGCAGGTAGATTTCGTTATCCGCATTGAGTTGCCTCTGCCACGCCCCGCGAAAAACTTGGCCGTCCACCACCACGGTCACACTCTTGGCGAGCACTGGCCCCAGCTGCGGATACTTGGCCCCGAGCTTGGCCAGCATATCCTGGATGGTGCGCGCCTCGACCTCGAACACGGTCTCGCCGCCCGCCGCCGATTGCAGCGGGCCGCCGAGGTGGACGGTGACGCGAACGGGCGTGCTTTCCGCAGGCGACACAGGCTGGGGCCGTTTTGGTTGCATGCCAGGGCGGTGCTTTTGCCGGTACATTGTTGAACCACGAGAGGCCTGTCTTCTCTTCTCCCCCATTTTTAGGGGAGAAGATGTCGCCCGAGCCGTCAGGCGAGGGATCGGCGACAGATGAGAATCTGTGTTTCCCGTCAAGCCATTTTCGGGGCCTCCGGTTGCCACAAACGATCTGCCGTCAGAAGCGTATTTGCCAGCACAACCAGCTTTCGCATGACGCCGGTGATGGCGACTTTGTAGACTTTTCCTTTGCCCAAGAGGCGCTCATGGAAGGCCTTCAGATCGGGGTTGTAGCGGGTGGCCGTCAGCGCCGCCATGTAGATGCCGCGCCGGACGTCACCTCGCCCGCCGCGGATGTGGCGCTGCCCCGCCATCTGGCCGCTCTCGTGGACGATCGGAGCCAGTCCCGCCAGCTTGGCCGCCGCCCGGGCCGAGCAGGCGCCAAGTTCCGGCAAGCCGATGAGCAGCCAGGTCGCGGCCACTTTACCGACGCCCGGGATCGAGGTCAGGATGGCTTGGCGGCGGGCGAGCCCAGGGTCGGCGGCGATCAGCCGTGCGATCTCGGCCTCCAGCCGTTCGATGTGGCCTTCGAGATGCGTCAGCCGGCGCTTGAGTTCCTTGCCAAGGACCTTTCCCTTGGTCTCGCCAAGCTGGTTCGTCAGGGCGGTCCGGTCGTCGACGGCGTGCTGGCGCGCACGCGTAAGCTCTTGCAGTTCCTCCATGTTTTTGGAGGCCGGCACGGTGACGGCGGGTTTGATCTCGGCCGCCATCAGGGCCAGCATCCTGGCGTCGATGCGGTCGGTCTTTTCGTCCCAGCCCTTGGCCTTGGCGAACCAACGCGCACGGGCAGGATTGACCACCGCGACGGGGTAGTCGGCCGCATGCAGAACATCGAACGCGGCGCGGTGATACTTGCCGGTCGCTTCGGTGACGATGCCGGCGACCTCGTGCAGGCCGAGCGCAAGGCGCAGCTGCTTGAAGCCGGGCGTGCCGTTGGGAACTCGGAACTCATGGCCATTGGGGTGGATATGGACATCCAGCCACGCTTTACAGACGTCGATTCCGACGTAGACTGGCGCCATCGCGTTTTGCTCGAGTGTGACCTTGCCTTGCATTCGGGACTTTCTCCCTCTCATCTGTTCAGGACAAACGCGAAGGATGGACGGACCACACTCACCTGCGGTTCAAACCAAGGGGCATTCGGTCCCGCCCATCCGTGTCGGGGGGATGGCCATCCCCCCGACACGAGCCCATTCTCAATTGATTCGGGCCCGAACCGAACATGCAAGGGGCAGCCACTTGCTCCGCACAGGTCTCAATTTAGTCCGTCGCCGTTGCACCCAGGCCGGTACGTGCTGCTGCCCCTCACCGACCGCGTGGCTCTTGCCGCCGAAGTGGGCGGCTGCGAGACGCGGTCTCCTCTCCCCCGGAAAACGGGGAGAGGAGGAGTTCGCCGCTGCCTTCGGAGTCCTCACGCCGCCACCTGATCCAGCAGCTCGCGATGGCTGATGGCCTGGGCCGCCACGCGCGCGAATTCTTTCTTCAGCCCCTCCGAAATCTCCGCAGCCTGCTTGCGCAATCCCGGCGCCGCCTCCATCTCGCGTTGCGCCACTTTGCGCGACAGATGCCCCAAGCCATCGAGCACCGGATAATACAGCGTCGGATCGGCATGCGGAAAACCGCTGAGATAGTCCGGGAAATCGTCCCGTCGCGGCATGTGATCCTGCCACATGGCCAGTCGCTCGCGCGCCTCGGGATGGATGCACGTGTCCCGCACGTGTCGCCAGAACGGCGTGTCGTCGCGCTCGGTCACATAGTGGCAGTTGATGAACGTCCGGAAGTCATCGATCTGGCGGCCGATGCGGGCGTTGTAGCCTTCGATGTCTTTCTCGGTCGGGGCGAATGGCAGCTTCAGGTAGTCGTTGGCGAACAGCATGAGCTGGACCACCGTGCCGTGGATCGAGGTCGCCTCAAGCGGCTCGAGAAAACTGGAGGCCAAGCCAAGCGCGAGGCAGTTCTTCACCCAGGGCGTGGCCAAGCGCCCAACCGCCATCTTGATATCCGCACGTACTTCGATGGGATGGCCAAGCGTCGTCTCCACCTCGGCCTTGGCCTGGTCGGGCGTCAGGAACGCGTCGGAATACACATAGCCCATGCCGTAGCGGTCCTGGGTCGGGATCGACCAGATCCAGCCCGAGCTCTGCGCCCAGGCGAGCGTGTAGGGCGCAACCGGCGCGCCCGGCTTGTGCGGCAGCCAGAACGGCATGGCGCGGTTCACCGGGAGTTCGCCGGCGTAGGACACCCACTTGGCGCCGAGCTCTTTTTCGATGATCTGGCGGCGAAAACCGGTGCAGTCGACGAAGAAGTCGCCAGCCAGTTTGCGCCCGTCGTCGAGAGCCAACGCGGTGATGTTACCGTCCCCGTCCTTAGCGACCCCCTGTACAATCGCGTCGATCACCGTGACGCCGGTCGACTTGCGCTTGAGAAACTTACCGACATCAAAGCTGTCGAAGTGGTTGGCGTAGAGGAAAGGGCTGAGCGCAATCAGGTCACCGTTGTCCTTGCGCGTGTAGGGGCTGAGGTCGTCGCGCATCAGCCGGTCGAACAGATGCAGGCCCGCCACCGGCCGCCCCGCCGCCACTTCGTGCACGTTCAAAAACTGCATCCCGTCCGCGCCCTTGACCATCTGGTGCGGCTCATCAATTGGCCCCTGGTAGGTATGGCCGACGCGCCGCCAGTCCTTGTGGCGGATGCCCAGCTTGATGGTGCCGCGAGTCTCGCGCAAAAACTCCAGGGGATCGATGCCGAACTGGCGCAGCATCACCGAAAAGGCGGCCGTAGACCCCTCGCCGACGCCGATGATTGGGATTTTGCTGCTCTCGATGACGGTGATTTTCACCGGCTGCTTGGCCTGGCGCGCCGTCTGGCTCAGTGTCAAAGCCGCCAACCAGCCCGCCGTGCCGCCGCCAACCACCACAAAATGCGTCATGTCTTCTCGCTATCACAATGCAACTTGATGTGCGTCCAGAATTAAGCTTAGCATCAGGCCAGTGAAGGTCTATAGATCACCGCTAAGGTGGCGTGGCGTTGTCGAGGGGACGGATGAGCCGGCTCAAAATTGCAATCATTGGCGCCGGTAGCGTCGGGTTCACCAAGCGGCTCGTCTCCGATATCGTCACCGTTCCCGAGCTGCAGGACGTCGAGTTCGCGCTGACCGACATCAGCCAACACAATCTCAGCATGGTGCAGAAGATCCTTGATCGCATGGTCGAGGCCAACAAGCTGCCCACCAAGATCACGGCGACCACGGAACGGCGCAAGGCGCTGGACGGCGCCCAATACATCATCTCGTGTGTGCGCGTCGGCGGGCTGGAAGCCTATGCCGACGACATCCGCATCCCGCTGAAATATGGCGTCGACCAATGCGTCGGCGACACCATCTGCGCCGGCGGCATCATGTACGGCCAGCGCAACATCCCGGTGATCCTTGATTTCTGCAAGGACATCCGCGAGGTCGCCGCGCCCGGAGCAAAGTTCCTCAACTACGCCAACCCCATGGCCATGAACACCTGGGCCGCCATCGAATACGGCAAAGTGGACACCATTGGCCTCTGCCACGGCGTGCAGCACGGCGGCGAGCAGATCGCGGCGGTGCTGGGGGCCAAGGATATCCGCGAGCTGGAGTACATCTGCTCCGGCATCAACCACCAGACTTGGTATGTCGACATCCGCTTCAAGGGCCGCAAGATTGGCAAGGACGAGCTGGTCGCAGCCTTCGAGGCGCATCCCGTCTACTCCAAACAGGAGAAGGTGCGGATCGATGTTTTGAAACGCTTCGGCTTCTATTCGACCGAGTCCAACGGTCACCTCTCTGAGTATCTGCCCTGGTACCGCAAGCGTCCCGACGAGATCGTCAAGTGGATCGATATGTCGGACTGGATTCACGGCGAGACCGGCGGCTACCTGCGCCATTCGACCGAGCAGCGGAACTGGTTCGAGACGGACTATCCGAAGTTTTTGGAAGCGGCCGGTCAGAAGATCGATCCCGCGAACCGCTCGACCGAGCACGCGAGCTACATTTTTGAAGCGCTGGAGACGGGGCGCCCTTATCGCGGGCACTTCAACGTCAAGAACAACGGTCTCATTACCAACCTGCCGGCCGACGCGATTGTCGAGACGCCCGGTTATGTGGACCGCTTTGGGCTGAACATGACGGCTGGCGTGACCTTGCCGGAAGCCTGCGCGGCAACCTGCATCGCCTCCATCAACGTACAGCGCATGTCCGTACACGCTGCCGTGACGGGCGATGTGGATCTGCTGAAGCTCGCCGTGCTGCACGATCCGCTGGTTGGCGCTATCTGCTCGCCCGACGAGGTGTGGCAGATGGTGGACGAGATGCTGGTGGCGGGGGCGGATTTGCTGCCGCAGTACGCACACGCCATTCCCGCAGCCAAGCAGCGGTTGACGAAGAAGACGGTGGCCACGCGCGACTGGAAAGGCGCGGCCCGGCTGGACGTCCGGCCGGTGGAGGCGATGCGCGACGCCGACGCCAAGAAGAAGGAGGCGCAAGCCAAGCGCAAGGCTGGGTGAGGATTGCCACGCTGGTGAGGCGGGCACGGATTTTCCTTCTCCCTTTGGGAGAAGGTGGCGCGTTTCAGCGCCGGATGAGGGGATTGGCCGTCGAGGTGGATACAGCTCGTGCAACCACGGACAGCTATCCCCTCATCCGGCCGTTGGCCACCTTCTCCCAAAGGGAGAAGGCCACTGTAATGTCGGCTTGTCGTGGATTGGATTTTGGACTTTCGGTTTTTGTGTTTTGTCTGCCGGCCTGCCAAGCAGAACCGGAATAATCACTGGGAGGTACAATGACGAACAAACTAGCAATCCTAGGCGGAGCAAGCGTGCTCGCGCTGATGTCCACTATGGCGGCAAACGCCGCGGACGTGCTGCCCGATCCGCCGAAGTTCGCGGCCCAGGGCACGCCGAAGTTCGTGTCCATCAAGGACATTCAGGTCTATAAGGCCCTGCCGGCCTATAGCGAGCCCGAGTGGGTCACCGAGTTCGTCAAGGCCGGCAAGCTGCCCGCCGTCAAGGACCGCCTGCCAAAAGAGCCGCTGGTTTATCTCACCAGCAACATGCCCACCGGCACCGGCGTCTATGGCGACGTCATGCGCCATGTCATCGGCGGCCGCCCGCAGGGCTGGAACTACGCTGCTGGCCAGGTCCAGGGCTGGGGCGGCATCGACATCGGCATGTTCGAGTGCCTGACGCGCACCGGGCCGCTGTTCGAGGTCAAGGCCAACGAACTTGAGCCGATGCCGAACCTGGCCAAGGGCTGGGACTGGTCGGCCGACGGCCACAAGCTCACTATGCACCTGATCGAAGGCGCCAAATGGTCCGACGGCGTGGCGTTCAACGCCGACGACGTGATCTTCTATTGGGCCGACAACATCAGCGATCCCAAGATCAAGCCGCTGAACAGCGCCGGTCCGGACTCGTTCGGCGTCGGCACGACCTTGAAGAAGGTCGACGACAACACCGTCGAATGGTCGTTCAAAGAAGCCTTCCCCAAGCAGTATCTCTACACCATGGCCTATGGTGGGTTCTGCCCGCTGCCGGCTCACATCCTGAAGCCGCAGCATCCAAAATACTCCAAGAACACCTACGAGCAGTATCAGAACGCGTTCCCCGCGCCCTACATGAACTTCCCGGTCATGGGCGCCTGGGTGCCGGTCACGTACCGTGCCGACGACATCGTGGTCTTGCGCCGCAACCCCTACTACTGGAAGGTTGACGACAAGGGCCACCAGCTGCCGTACCTGGACGAGGTTTCCTACAAGCTATCGACCTGGGCCGACCGCGACGTGCAGGCTGTGGCCGGCACCGGCGACTTCTCGAACCTCGAACAGGCCGAAAGTTACGTCGAGGCCCTGAAGCGCTCGGCCGACGCCAAGGCCCCCGCCCGTCTGGCTTTCGGCGCCCGCACGATCGGCTATCAGCTGCTGCCCAACCTGTCGGGCAATGGCTGGGGCGAGCCTGACGCACGTGGAGCCGGCGTCCGCACGCTCAATCGCACGCTCGATTTCCGCAAGGCGATCTCGCAGGCGATCAACCGCCAGCAGCTCGGCAATTCGCTGGTGAAAGGTCCGTTCACGGCCATTTATCCCGGCGGCCTCTATGCCGGCACGGCCTATTACGACAAGGCTTCGACCGTCTACTATCCCTACTCGGTGGCTGCCGCCAAGGCATCGCTCGCCAAGGCTGGACTGGTCGATACCGACAAGAACGGCGTCCTGAACTTCCCGAAGGACGTGAATGGCGGCAAGGACGTGGAAATCACGTTGCTGCATAGCGCCGACTACGCCACCGACAAGAACCTCGCCGAAGGCGTGGTCGCGTCGATGGAAAAGATCGGCATCCGCGTCGTGCTCAATGCCGTCACGGGCAACAACTACGAAGCCGTGCGCGCCAGCGGCAAGTGGGATTGGCAGATCCGCCGCGCCGGTTCGGAAGTGATCTCGGTGGTGCAGAACACCGCCCAGCTCGCCCCGACGGGCCCGCAGACCTCCGATCATCACCGCGCCGGCAAGGACGGTAAGGTCGATCTGTTGCCCTACGAGCAGCAGATGGTCGACACGGTGAACAAGTTCATCAGCGACCAGGACCCTGCTCACCGCATCGACCTGATGAAGACCTATCAGAAGCTGTTCACGGAGAACGTCAACGCCATCGGCCTGACTCAGTATCCGGGCGCCCTGATCATCAACAAGCGCTTCGCCAACATTCCGGCCGGCGCCCCGATCTTCATGTTCAACTGGGCCGAGGACAACATCATCCGTGAACGCGTGTTCGTACCCAAGGCCCAGCAGGCCAAGTTCGAGCAGGCTCCGTTGACCCTGCCGGGCAAGCCCGGCGTCGGCAATGGGCCGGTGAAGAACTAACACGGACATACGCGCTGCACGACCCTCTCCCCCTTCTTAGGGGGAGAGGAGACCGCCCCTCGCAGCCGCCCTCTTTGGCGGCAAGAGCTGGGCGGTCGGTGAGGGGCAGCCACTTGCTCCGTCCTTGTCGCACCGCGTACGGAGCAAGCGGCTGCCCCTCATCCGGCCCTTCGGGCCACCTTCTCCCCCGCAAAGTGGCGGGGGAGAAGGAAAGAGCAGGCCCTCCTCTCCCCTTTCTTAGGGGGAGAGGAGACCGCGTCTCGCAGCCGACCACTTGGGAGGCAAGAGCCACGCGGTCGGTGAGGGGCAGCCACTTGCTCCGAGCTTGTCGCGCCGAGTACGGAGCAAGCGGCTGCCCCTCATCCGGCGCTACGCGCCACCTTCTCCCCCGCAAAGAGGCGGGGGAGAAGGACAGTCAGCCCACCGGGAGAGACTTGACGGATGATACGTTTCCTGATCACCCGGATACTTTCCGCGATCCCGGTCCTGCTCATCCTGTCCGTCGTCACCTTCGCCATTATCAAGGCGCCGCCGGGCGACTACGGCGACTACCTCAAATCGCAGTTGATGAGCCAGGGCCACGTCTCCGATCAGGACGCGCAGGCCCAGGCCGACGCTTATCGCGCCGCACACGGACTGCTTGCGCCGCTGCCGGTGCAATATTTCAACTGGATGTACGGCATTTTTACCCGCGGGGATTTTGGCGACTCGCTGTTCTACAATCGCCCCGTCTCCGAAGTGGTCGGCGAACGGCTGCCGCGCACCATCGCGCTGGCGCTGGTCTGCCACTTCCTGGCGTCGCTGTTCGGCATCTCGCTCGGCATCATCGCGGCGACGCGCCAATACAGTTGGGCCGACACGCTGCTGTCCTTCATGTCGTTCCTCGGCACCACGGTCCCGCGCTTCCTGTTCGCGATCATCATTCTCTACGTCCTCGCCTTCAAACTGAACTCGCAGAGTTTCGGCAGCTTTTTCTCGCTGGAATACGGGGGCAAACCCTGGTCCTGGGACAAGTTCGTCGACATGCTGGCGCACGTCTGGCCGGTCATCTTCATCGCGACCTTCGGCGGGCTGGCCTACAATATGCGCGTGATGCGGGCGAACTTGCTTGATGTGCTGAACGCCCAATATGTCGAGACGGCGCGCGCCAAAGGCCTCAGCGAGAGCGCAGTGATCTTGCGCCATGCTGTGCCCAACGCCATCCACCCGCTGATCGCCTACCAAGGCGTGGTGCTGCCCTATATGGTCACCGGCGAAATCGAGACCGCCATCGTGTTCGGCCTGCCGACCGTCGGTCCCGGCATCGTCGGATCGCTGTCGATCGGCGACACCTGGGTCACCGCCACCTTCATGATGGTGCTGGCGGGCACGCTGATCATCGGCAACATCATTTCCGATCTGCTGCTGGTGATGCTCGATCCGCGCATTCGTGTCGGCGGAGCCAAATCATGACCGATACGCCCGCGCCGCAAACCGTGGCCGCCGCTGCCGCCCCCGTCATCAACGCAAGATTTGCGCAAGGCAACGAGGGCTACTTCACGCTGGTCTGGCGGCGCTTCCGGCGCTCAGTGGTCGGCATGATCGGGCTCGTCCTGGTGTTCTCCCTTATCGTCATCTCGATTTTCGGCGACTTCTTTTCGCCGATGGACCCGAAGGAAGCCGACCTCGCCTTCGCCCCGCCGGACACGGTGAGTTTTGCCGCCCCCGATGGAAGCTTCAGCCTCCTGCCCTACGTCTACCCAATCGTCGAAACCGGTGAGATGGACCCGGTGACGTTCCAGCCGCTGACGGGACCGGACAAAACCAACCCGACGCCGCTCGGCTTCTTCGTCGAGGGCGCGGAGTACAATCTCCTCGGTCTCATTCCAGCCAACCGCCACTTCTTCGGCTCGACCAACGGCAAACCCTATCATCTTCTTGGCACGGACAAACTCGGCCGCGATATCCTTTCGCGCGGCATCATCGGCTCGCGCATCTCATTGATGATCGCGCTTATTGTCGTCACCCTCACCACCATCATCGGCACCAGCATCGGCATTACCTCGGGCTATCTCGGCGGCCGCACCGATATGTGGGTGCAGCGCTTTGTCGAGCTGATCCTCGCCTTTCCGCAGTTGCCGCTTTATCTGGCGCTGACGTCGCTGATCCCGATCACAGCCCCCTCCAGCGTCTTCCTGGCCTTCGTCATCGCCGTCCTTGCCGCGCTCGGCTGGGCGCAGCTGTCGCGCGAGGTGCGCTCCAAAACCCTGTCGCTCGCGCGAATAGAGTACGTCCGCGCCGCCCAGGCCGTAGGCGCCAGCGATGGCCGCATCATCTTCCGCCACATCCTGCCCAACGTGCTCAGCCACATCATCGTCGCCATCACGCTGCAGATCCCCGCCATCGTTCTCATCGAAAGCTTCCTCGGCTTTCTCGGCTTTGCGGTCAAACCGCCGCTGATCTCCTGGGGCCTGATGTTGCAGGATACCGGCACCTTCTCGGTGATCGGCTCTTATCCCTGGATTCTCTCGCCCGTCGTCTTTGTGCTGATCACCGTGTTCGCCTTCAACGCCCTCGGCGATGGACTTCGTGATGCCGTCGACCCCTACTGAGTTTTTGAACCCGATGGCCGAGACCGCAAATCCATTCGCCCCCACCGAGCGCTATGATCTCGGCGCGCACGGCCGAACGCTCACCATCGATGCGCGCAACATCGAGGTGAAGTTCAAGGTCGAGGGCGGTGTTGTCGAGGCGGTGAAGAACGTCTCGTTCCAGCTGCACAAGGGCGAGACCATCGCGCTAGTGGGTGAGTCCGGTTCGGGTAAATCCGTCACGGCACGGACGATCATGGGGCTGCTGACCAAGCGCGCGACCGTCTCTCCGAACACGACGATAAAGCTCGACGGCGACGACATCACCAAATACACGCCCGCGCAGATGCGGAGTTTGCGCGGCAACAAAGTTTCGATGATTTTTCAGGAGCCGATGAGCTCGCTGAACCCGGTCTACACCATCGGGGCGCAGCTGGCCGAGATCCTGCACCTGCACAACAAGCTTTCGCGCGCCCAAGCCACCAAGCGCGTGCTCGAACTGCTGGAAGAAGTGCACATCCCCGATCCGGCGGCGCGCATCAATCAGTATCCACACCAACTGTCCGGCGGCCAGCGTCAGCGCGTCATGATCGCCATGGCCTTGGCCAATCGCCCCGATGTGCTGATCGCCGACGAACCCACCACCGCGCTCGACGTGACGATCCAGGCGCAGATCCTGAACCTGATCAAGGAGCTGAAGGCTCGCTACGGCATGGCCGTGATCCTGATCACACACGACCTCACCATCGTCCGCCGCTTTGCCGAATACGTCTACGTCATGCAGGCTGGCGAAGTGAAAGAGCACAACGTCACCGAGGCGCTGTTCACGGCTCCGCGCCATGCGTACACGCAGCATCTCCTCGCGTCCGAGCCCAAGGGCATCGCCAACCCCTTCGCCGAAGCCAGCCCCGTCATCCTGGAAGGCCGCAAGGTGCGCGTCTCATACAGCCTCAACTCAGGCGGCTTCTTCCGCCCCAATGTAAAAGAGTTGATCGCCGTCGACAGCCTCGATCTCAAGTTGCAGAAGCGCGAGACATTAGGATTGGTGGGCGAATCCGGTTCCGGCAAAACCACTTTTGGCCAAGCACTGATCCGCCTCCTGACGAACGCCACCGGAGAAGTCTACTTCAACGGCGAGCCGATCCACGACAAGGACCGCCGCGCCATGCGGCCCATGCGCTCGCGCATGCAGATCGTGTTCCAGGACCCGTTCGCCTCGCTCAACCCGCGCATGTCAATCCGCCAGATCATCGAGGAAGGGCTGATCGTCAACTCGATTGGCGCGAACAGCTCCGAGCGTGTAGAGCGCGTGCGCCAGGCGCTCCGAGATTCCGGCCTGCCCGACACCATCCTCACCCGCTTCCCGCACGAATTTTCTGGCGGCCAGCGGCAGCGCATCGCCATCGCGCGCGCGATTGCCCTTGAGCCGGAATTCATCCTGCTGGATGAGCCGACCTCAGCGCTCGATCTCTCCGTGCAAGCCCAGATCATCGATCTGCTTCGAAAATTGCAGAGCGAGCGCGGCCTCAGCTACCTGTTCATCTCGCACGACTTGAAGGTTGTCCGAGCCCTCTGCCACCGCGTCATGGTCATGCAGAACGGAAAAATCATCGAACAGGGGCCGGTCGCCCAGGTGCTGACCAACCCGAAAGATCCGTACACCCAGCGCCTCGTTCGCGCTGCGTTCGACATCGCGGCATAGGGAGAAATCGCGATGTGTCCAGCTGCGGCCCCAAGGGGCCTTCGCCGCTGAAAGATTAGGAGATGAGACTGAGGGGTAATACCAAAGGTCGTTGAGGCTGACCAATTCGAGATTGGTAGGGGCGCGCAGCAGCGCGCCCGGCGTGCGACATAGTAGGTCCGTCGGATGTGGCGCGCCGGGCGCACTGCTGTGCGCCCCTACCCAATTAGCATCCGATCGCCCGGACGAAAATGCGTGAGGAGCAAAGCAGGCTGGTATAATACTGGCCCGCTTAAGTTCTGACTTGTCGATTGTGCAGTCCTGTAAAAGCACTCACTGCGTAGGGGCGACCCACGGGTCGCCCCTACGCAACAGGGCACGAGTCAAAACATAGGTTGGCTGGTATAACTCGTTGGCGGATCAGAATCAGTTCGGCCCGGTTGCGCGCTCCATGAACAGCTCAACGTCGTGCTGCAAAACATCGATGAGGATGTCCGCGGACTCCGGCAGGCCTGGGCAGGATCGGGCAAGCTGGCAAACGAACACGGATTTTTTATAGAGATCTTCGTGGCTCGTCGGGCGCGCCGCCAAAATAAGCGCCTGGAGCACTTCCACCCGCTTGGCGATGGCGTTCTGGTCGCCGTCCGAGGGATCCCATGGCGTGCTCGGCGTTTGACTTAAGGCCGTCCAGGCCACCCAATAACTGGATATGTCATTTGCCAGACTGCTGGACACAGCGCACCTCCCTGCGTTCCGCGCCCAAAGGACACGGAAAGCGCTGTGATGGGAGAACATCCCAGCTGCAACAGCGCCAGAGCAAGGATGCTGGTTTCGCGCCAAGCCGGCTAGTTAGGAATTCTTGCCCACAGCGCCCTCGCAGTCATGCGAACATTCAATGCGGTCCAGCACCAAGCGCCAGAACCGGCAGCGCTCGACGTCATTTTCGCGTATCGCCTGATGTCCGCAGATCGAGGCTTCCAACAAGGCTCGGGCGCCAAACGCCGAGATGAAAAAGTCGGCCGTCGCTGCGGCGGCCTCATCGCTGCGGTTGGGCATTTCGGTCTGCCTCAAAGCCGGTCAACGCACAGCACGCGACCACAATCGCACCGCCCAGCAGCGCAAGTGGCGGCATCGTGGCGCCAACTGACATGAGCAGAGCGGTTGAGGCGACCGGCGTCAGATAACCCAGCGCCGCGGTCCGGCCTGTCGGGTCCGCCTTCATGGCGCGCGCCCAAAACAGATAACCGAGACCGATTGGACCGATGCCCAGATAGAGGCCGAGCCAAAAACCACTCCCCGCTGGTTCCGGAAAACCAAGTCCCGATCTTGCGCAGAAGACCGCGGCAAGGATCAATCCGACCGTTGCGCCGGCAAGATGCGCGGCGCCCTGATGGGATCGGATGCGCCCAATGGCGGCTGAATAGGTCGCCATGCAGAGGGCTGAAAGCAGCGCCCAGACAGGTCCCATGCCGAAGGCGCCAAAGGAGCCGCCGGGGAGGTTGCGCGTCAGCACCAGGGCCGCGCCGAAGAACCCCAGGATTGTCAGCACCAGGAAGCGCCCGGGGCGCGCGATCCTGCCGCTCGCCACTGCCAGCACCGCCACCAGCAGCGGCCATGCATAGGCGATGATGTTGACTTGGGCGATGGGGCCAGCCGCAAAGGCGAAGTACTGGAACATCATCGTTCCGGTCACGCCTATGACGCCGAGCGCCAGGCCCAGCACGGATCGGCCAGCGTCGCGGGGGGCGAACATCTGCGCCAGCGCGAACACCAGGGCGGCGCCGGCAAATTGCAAGACCTGGACCTGCTCAACGGGAAGCGTCGTTAGCACCCGGCTGGCGACCAGCGCGTTGGTCGCCCAAAGCGCGATGGCCGCCAACGCTGGGACATACGACCTTACCAATTGGTCCTCATTTGCGCCGGAACAGCCGTTTCGGGCGCGGCCACGCCCGTTCGCGCCTCCTCAAAGCGCCGGTAGGCCGGAAGTTGATTTTCCCAAACGTCCTGCGCCATTTCCTTGACCCAAGCGGATTCCTGATCGGTATCAGCAGCCAAGTAAAACATGCGGTTGTCATCAACAAAAGGTTTTTCGACCGACCGAAGATTGAGCACCAGTGTGACCCGCGTGCCATAGTGGATCGGCGCCGTGCGGTGCAGCACACCCAGGAAATGCCCGAGCGTACTGTATCCCATCTGATGGCGGATGCGCAGGATGTCCCGCTCAGCCAACGGCAAATTCCGGTTGATGCGCGACCGCCCGACCTCGCAGTCCCCTAGGTAAACTTCCAGTTCTCCACCGATGATCGGATCGCTAATCTCCAGCGGTACCAGCTCCGTGACCGGAACCCCGTCGCAGTGCCAATCGACGGCGCCGTCGGTGGGGCTCATGAAGGTGACGGTGGTGCCGACGGTGGAGAGCGGATAGGGCTGCAGTTTGGTGCCGGCAAAACCGCTGAGGGTGTCGAGACGGGCGCGATCATTGATCAGCTCCTTGATCTCGGGAATGAAGCGGTCGGCGCCGGTGATGAAGGTGAGGTCGAGATGTTTGCGTACGGCATGTTCCTGTTTCAGTTGCAGCGCCTTGACCCGGATGGCCTCGAGCAGCGCGGGGTCATAGGCGTGGCGGAACTGGACCGCGCCAAGCTGCGACACGCTCCAGGCCGTCTCGTGTCCGATAATTGCATCACGGGAAATCGAGTGCCTGATGTCGGCGGCGTTGCTGATCATTGCGTCACACTCCACTGGTAGAGACATGAAATTTCTCCCCAGATAGGCGCGCGCGCCGCAAAACTTGTAAAGATAGAAATTCTTCACTCAGAGTAAGTTGGGCTGTCCCAGATGGAAAAGTTGCGTGAACTCAATCTCAATTCCCTGCGCATTGCCGAGAGCGCCGCCAGGAACGGCAGCTTCATCAGGGCCGCGGAGGAACAGCTGCTCACGCCCTCGGCGGTCAGCCAACGGGTGAAGATGCTGGAAGCCCAGCTGCAATTCAAACTGTTCGACCGGCGCAACAATTCGGTGGCCTTGACGGTGGACGGCGAAGCCTTCATCCGTCAGGTGCGCGAAGGCCTCGATTCGATCCTGGCCGCCCGTCAAGCGGTGGCCGATCCGAACCGGGAGCGCAGCCTCAAAGTACGCGCCCTGCCAACGTTCCTGATGCGCTGGCTGCTGCGCCGTCTGCCTGATTTCCAGCACCGCTTTCCAAAGCTCAATCTCAATCTGTCGACGTCCTATTCCATCCCGGAATTCACCCGGGAAGACGTCGATATTGCGATATGTTACGGCGATGGGCAATTTGAGGGCTTGGCATCGAAACTCTTGTTCAACGAAGACTTGACACCTGTGTGTCACCCGTCATTGCCATCTCAGATTGGTAAAACGTCGAAGACATTAAAAGTATCAGACTTAAAAAATTTCACCCTGCTGCATTCAGCCACCTGCACTTTGAACTGGCACTCTTGGCTAAAATTCGCCGGCCATCCGGGCGTCATCAATGACAGTCACGGCATGCAATTCGACAGTTGCATGCTGACCTTCGAGGCCGCCTGCGCAGGGCTCGGTTTTGCCGCCGCCAACCGCGCCTATGTGGCGCCAGACATCCTCTCGGGGCGCTTGATCGCCCCGTTCGACGTCCTGCACCCGAACCGGAATGGCTGGCATCTGGTGCATCCCGCCGGCCGCCCCCTATCCAGCAACGCTGAAACCTTCGCCAAATGGATCGCGGATCAAGCCGAACTCTCGGAGGCCGAGGTCGCCGCCTTGCGGCGTAATAGTTAGCGGCTACTTTTGGCCTCCGCACTGTCCTGAGGGGGTGATTGCACAGCGCTTGACCTGCGATCACCCACTCTTACCAACCTGCATTGATCTTGACCTATCGTCTGTTGTGGAATCGGAAGCCAGTCTTGTAGGGGCGCACAGCAGTGCGCCCGACGCGCCGCATCCGACGGACAATCAGTGTTGCGCACCGGGCGCGCTGCTGCGCTACAAAACACCGATGGGTCAGCATCAGTGAAGGTGGTATCAGTTCGACCGTCATGCCCTCGCGCATCGCGACAAAGGCCAGGGTGCGATCAAAGACCGCCGCGTAGCAGGGGTGGACTCAAATCCATAACAGTCATATCTAATTTAATCAATTTTGTCACATAATCAATATAATAAATAAAAATATTGCATAACAGTCACCACCTGACTCCTTACCGATTTGTATAATACGTTAGCAGGAATTAGAAACCATTCGGGCGCTCTGATGGCGGAAGAGGAATTTTCCGGGAGGATTTGCCATCATGCGTCTTGAGTCCCTATCGCGCTGGCTTGGCCACGGCGCCGCTCGCGACAGCGTCGACGATAGCAGCAGCGCCGATTCGGTGTCCGTCGACGACTCCAACAGCACCAGCAACGACGACATCAAGGGCGGCAGCCACAACGACACACTCACGGGCGGCCATGGCGACGACAGTCTTGACGGCGGAGCGGGCGACGATTCTTTGGTCGCCGGGTCCGGCAAAGACACGTTGTCAGGCGGTGACGGCAAGGACACGCTCACCGGCGGCGAGGGCGACGACAAGATGGACGGCGGCGCTGGCGACGACAAGTTGCATGCGGGCCAGGGCCTCGACACCCTGCTGGGCGGCGCCGGGAACGACACGCTAAGCGGCGGCAGCGGCAAGGACACGCTGAGCGGCGGCGGCGGCAATGACAGCATCACGGGCGGAACCAAGAGCGACACCATCACTGGCGGCGTCGGCAACGACACCATGACGGCAGGCTCGGGCCATGACGCCTTCATCATCGGCGCGCATAGTGGCAAGGACGTCATTGACAATTTCTCAGTCAGCGGCGCCAACGCCGACAGGATCAATCTGCATGCGTCTGGCATGCACTTCCATACGCTGCAAGAGGTGATGGCTCACGTCACCGAGGTCGGTGGCAACGCCGTGCTCAATCTCGGCCACACCACGACGGTCACTCTTGACCACATCGATATGCATAGTCTGACGATCCACGACTTCGTCCTCTAGGTTCGAACACTCTCTCCCTGCCCCGAAAACAGCAGACCGGCGACGGTCTGCTGTTTTATTTTTATACCGAATATTTATATTCAATTCGAACTGAGTAGATCGCGATCACGGCCTGCCATTCGCCTACACCCCCATCAGTCCATGCACAAACTGCGGCGCACACCCCGGAAAGGCCGCAGCGATGGCCTCGCCCTGCCCCATGCCCTGCAGCACGGTCGCCAGCACGTCGCGGAAATCCGTCGTGACGGCGAGATCGGCGCCTTCGTCGAGTTGCTCGGTGGCCAGGCCGGGCCAGCGGCCGTAGTTGCGCCCGCCGCCAACCTCGTTGCCGATCACCAGCATGACGCCGCCGTGGCCGTGGTCGGTGCCGCGGCTGTCGTTGGCTTTTATCCGCCGGCCGAACTCGCTCATGACCACGATGGTGGCGTTGCGGCCGATGGCGTCGAGATGCGTGGTGAAGGCGGCCAGGCTGTGCGACAGGACGCCGACCTGTTGCGAGAAGCGGTCCGGTTGATTTTCGTGCGTATCCCACCCATCGAGATCGGCGGTGGCGATGCCGACATCGGGGGCGATACGGAGCATTTCGGCCAGGAAGGCGAGTTTGCGGCCGAAGTCGTGGTCGGGATAGGCCACGCCCTTGGGCGGATCGCGTAAGGTTGGATCGTGCGTGTCGTTGCGCTCCAGCTTTACGGCCAGCCGGTCGGTGGCGGCCAGCGCCTGCTGTCCCGATAGGGCGAAGGCGGACGATCCGGCGTGAACCCCGGCCAATGCCTCGCGGAACGATTGCGAGGGCGCCCAGGCGATATCCCAGACGTCGCTGGCCGGCAGCGCGGTCTCGCACAACGACAGCGATTGCGGTATGGCCCCGCCAATGCTGAGGATCGATCCCGGCTCGTGATGGCCGACAGCCAAGGCCGCGCGCGTCAGCCAGCCGTCGCGCGGGGTTGAGCCGTTGTCGCGCGACAGGCCGCGCTCGATCAGGTCCATGGCCTGGAAATGGCTGCGGGTGCCGTTCACCAACCCGGCGGCAGGGATGCAGGCGAGCTTGCCGTCGCGCCACAGTTTGGCGAGCGGGCCGGCATCGGGATGCAACAGCAGATCGCCCGCCCCCTCGACGCCGCCGATCGGGTGGCCCTTCTGATCGCCGGTGAGCGCAACCCGCAGCGGCAAAGGACGGGCGGCCAGATAATTTTTGTCGTCGGCGGGGGCGAGGAAGTTGAGCGCGTCCATGCCGCCGCGCAGGAAGACCACGATCAGCGCCTTGTCCGCGGCGTTTTCCGCGCGGGCCCAGGTGACGCCGTAGCGGGCTTGCGCGGCAAGTGCGGCGCTGCCGGCGATGAAATTCCGTCTACTGATGTTCATGGGGCTACACCATCTGATAGTCGGGCGTGGCGCACAGCAGCGCCAGGGCTTGGGCGGTGGTCCAGCGCAGGTCCTTGTCGAACGACACGGCGCGATCCCCGCCGAATTCGCGGCGCAGCAGATCGGCGGGGAGTTTGGCAAGTGCGGCAGGAAGGCCCAATCGTCCGGTCCAATGCTCGGCGAACGCGTCCGCGCTCGGCCAGTCCTGCGCGGGGCTGCGCTCCATCACGGCCTGCCAGATATCCATCAGCCCACGCCAGCGCCGCACCAGCAGGCCGGGCGATTGCCAGTAGGCGGAGCGATCCGGATGCCCCGCCGGCGTGTGCCAGTTGTAGATTTTGTGGCCCATGCCATCCAACCACCAGATGTGATCGGGCTTGGGCGGCAGCACCACGCCGGTCTGGCGCTGGATCGAGGCGAGATAGAACAGCGGGCGTTGCATGCGGGGCTGGGCGGCGCGGAAGTCATCCGAGAGCAGGATCGCTTCGACGGTGCGGGCGATCTGGTCGGGCGCGTGGCTGTGCGCTTCGAACACTGCGGCGATGCGCTTGACAAACTCCGGCGACGGCGCGTCCGCCACGAAGCGCCGGCACAGTTTGGCGGCGATGTTTTGCAGGGTGGCAGGATGGAACGCCGCCAGATCGAGCACTGTTCGCCCGTCGCTCATGGGAGCGGGATGGGGATCGAACTCGGTCGCCAGGACGCGCTTCTGATAAGGGTCGTGCCAGGCCTCGGCGAAGGTGAACTCTCCGGTGCGCGGCAGTTTCACGCCCTCGGCGATGTCCTGTTCGTTGGCGAAGGTCCAACCGGTGAGCGCGCGGGCTGCTTCGTACACGTCCTGATCGATGTAGCCTTCCGCCTTGCCCTCGGCGGCGCCGGGCACGTCGCGCCAGCGGTCGTAACGGTCGTTCAAATAGGCGCCCGCCCCCAGCGTGTGCAATTCGAACAACTCACGCGCGTAATTCTCGTTCGCGGGCGAGGCGCGGCTGGAGGCGTTGTTGAGATAGGCCAGCATGGCGGTCGAGGTGGCGACCGCTTCCAGGAACTCGCGGAAATTGCCCAGCGCGTGGCGGCGGATGACGTCGCGATCATAGGTGGGCAGCGCGATCGCGACATGCTCATGCGCATCGCGATTGACGGCGAAATGATCGCGCCAGAAATCGGCGAGGTTTTCGCGCAGCTGCGCCTCGGCCGAGGCCGCCCGCATCACGGTCGCGGCGACCAGTTCGTTGGCCGGGCGGACGCGCTCCTCCCAGTTCATCTTGGTGTTCCAGTCGGCCAGACGCCACAGCTCGCGGATTGGGGCCGCAAGAGTGGTGAACGGACGGTCTTCCTTGAGGGCCTGATAGCCCTCCTCCTTGCCGTATTCAATGTGCAGCGTGGCGGCCGCCAGTTGCGCGCGCGTCGCGCCATCATCGTCCGGCCCCATCGCCAACTGCCAGCCCACCCAACCGGGCCAACCGTCCTTGGCGATGCGCTCAAGATCGGCCGCTCCGGCCCGGATGCCGGCGCGGGCAACCAAGGCGCGAGCGTCGCCATTCGGGATATCTTCGCCAGCCGCCATGTTCGATGCTCCGCAGGCCGAATCCATCAAAAAGCGATCAGGTCGTCCGAATGTGGCTCATTTCGGGCATTTCTACGTCGGCCGGTGTCAGGACCTTGTGGCTCACAAGTGCCTGACACCCAGTTACTTGCCGGATTGGCAACCTGCAAACGACTGGGTGTCAGGCACTTACGAAACGTAAGGTCCTGATACCGGCGCCCCGAACCGTCGCGCGGAAATACTAATGTCGCCGCACTGTTCGACCGCCACCGGATGTTCCGCATCTAATGCATCCACCACGGCCCAACCCAGCGCGCCGTAGAGCAGCGCCACCGGATGCACCACGCGGGCGGCCTGCGTGTTGGCCGCGATGGTCACCTTGCGCTGCTCGCGGATAGCGGCCTGCAGCGCCGCGATGCGCTCGTCGGCTGGGCGGGTCGGTGGCTCCTCGAACTGCACGCGGCCACGCGCCTCCTGCATGGTCTCGCGCACCCGGTCCGGAAAACTCTCGGCGAGTTTTGCTATGGCCCGCGCGGCGGCGTTGCGCATGCCCAGATCGGCCAGCAGATCGAGCGGTTGCGCCAGAATGACAGACAGCGCCTCCGCCTCATCCGCCGCCAGCCCCACCAACCGTGAGCGGTAGTTGAAGCCCAGTTCGACGCCGCCTTCGCGCCCCCGCATGACGATGATGGGAAGACCCGCCTCGGTCAGCGCGTCGACATCTCGAAGAACAGTGCGGCGTGTCACCTCCAACTCGCTGGCGAGCGCGGCGCAGGTGAGCCGGCCGCGGTTCTGCAGCAGCAGAAGCAAGCGCAAAAGGCGGGAGGCGCGCATGACGGGCTTTCATATATGACAATAGATGTCACCTTAACATGCGTATCACCCGCAAGGAAACAGGGACTAGGTGTCAGACACTTATGGTGTCGTCGGAGTTGAACCTCGACGACGTCCGTTGGACGCCATAAGTGTCTGACACCCAGTAAGCGAGGCCGGAGCATGCATTTCGAGGTGACGCGGACGATTGCCAAGCCGCCGGCCGACGTCTGGCGCGTGCTGACGGACAAACGCCGGCTGCTGGAAGGCGGTTTCGGCATCACCAAGATCGAAGGTGAGATCGCGCCGGGCGAAAAACTGAAACTGTGGACCGAGGCCAGCCCCGGCCGCGCCTTCAGTCTCAAGGTCACCAACTTCGCCGCGCCAAACCGCATGGTCTGGGAGGGCGGCATGCCGCTGCGCCTGTTCTGGGGCACGCGCACCTACACGCTGGACGAGACGTCGGAAGGCTGCCGGTTCAAGATGCGCGAGGAATTCACCGGCCCGCTTGCCGGCCTGATCGGAAAATCCATCCCCGATCTCAACCCGTCGTTCGCCAAATTCGCCGACGCTCTGAAACGCCACGCTGAAGGAAACGCATGATGGCCAAAGTCACCTATGGGTCCGGCGCCGCCGATGATCCGTGGATTCTGAAAACGCCCTCGCTGTCCTCAGACTATCAGGCTTGGCGCGATGCCGCCGCCACGCCGCCCGCCCTGGTGGTGCAGGTCGGCAGCACACGCCTCTCTTACCATCTGTCCGCCATCGATGATCTCGCCGCCATGTTGAAACAGCGCGGCGACTGGGTGCTACTGGGCAATGCCGACGAGGGCAAACCGGTACACGATGGCTCTGTGGAAGCCTGGGCGCGCGATGCCGGCAACCCGAAAAGTGGCTACTACGGCCTGCGCAAAGGCTATCGCGGGCGCTTTGCCAACTATCTACCGCCGGTGCTGGAGTTGTTGGGGCTGGCCGAAGTGGAGCACAACGCCAAGGGCAACCGCATGCGGGCGAAATAGGAGAGGTTGCCGGTGTCAGGCACTTGTGAGCCACAAGTTCCTGACACCGCCCGCACTAATTCCGCGATAGCGTCACCAGCGACGTAATCCGCCGCACGGTCACGCGGCGGTTCAGCCGTTCGGGCAGTTCGGTGTCGACCTTCAGATAGCGCTCGCCATAGCCTTGCGTGGCGAGATTCTCTGGGGGAACGTCGTAATAGTCCGTCAAGATCCGGGCGATGGTGGCGGCGCGGGCGTCCGAGAGCTGAAGATTTGAAATCTCATTGCCGACCGCGTCCGTGTGCCCCTCGATGAGGAACGTCTCGCCGGGATTGCGGCCAAGCAGGCGCAGCATGGCGCCCGCGACTTTGGCGAGGCTGCCAACCTGGTCTTTCGAGATGGTCGCGGCGCCGGTGTTGAACGTGAGATCGCCGATTTCCAGCCGGCGCACCATGTCGCGAACGCGCGAAGACCGCTTCACCTCGGCGATGGAATAGAGCCGGCGCACCCGCTCCACCGGTGGCTGAGCGAAGAATTTCTGCACGCGCACCTCATCGGCGCCGTCAGCGTCTAGAACATACTCGCGCGCCGGAATGTGCAGGCGTAGCGGCGGCAGGTCCTCGGCGGGATCGTGCCACTCCAGCAGCTCGCGTTCGTGCCTGTCGTCGAAATAGGCGATCACGATCTCGCGGCCGTCACGACCAATGCGCGAGCGGCGCAGGATATCGCCATTACGGTTGTAGATGGTCACGATGCGCACGCCGTCTGCCCGCACGACAGTCTCGCGGAAGCGGTCGAACGGCAGGCGCTCGTAGCTGGTGCGGTCCTCCGCATTGTAGGCGATGCGGCGGTGATCCTCGGCCGGGCTGCTGACGATGGTCTGGTTGCCGAATTGCAGCACAATGCCGATCCCGAGCCCGATCGGGTTGTCGGGCGGGCCGCCGCGGCGGAATTTATCCGGCTTGCCCGGCTGGCCGGCTGGCGTGGGTTTGCCCGGAGCGGCCGGAGCGTTGTTGATTTGGGTGTTGTTGGTGTTGTTGGTGGTGGTGGTGTTCGTTGTATTGTTGACGATGGTCTGGGTCACAATGGTGACGTTCTGCGGCACCTGCACTTGGCCGACAGCGTTGGCGTCGAGCGCCTGGCCCTTCTGCTGGTCGATGGGCGCCAGCTTGGCGGGGGTGAGACCGGCCTGGGCGGCCTTGTCGCTCTTGGGCGGCGGAGCGGCGAGGGCGGCGACCTGGACTGCATCAAGCGGCTTGGCGGCGGCCGGCGTCGGCGCGGCCGGGCCCTTGCCCGCGACCTGGTCCTTGGCGCTATCCAGCAGCGGGGCGACGTCCTCTTGCTTCACGCCCTTGGGCAATTTGTCGATCACCTCGACGGGCTGCACCACCGCGGCCGGCGCAGCAGCCACCTGCTTACTGCCAGTGGCAGAAGGCACCGGGGCCAGCTCGATGCCGAACTGGGCCAGACACTGGGCAGAGGAGTCGAACTTGTTTGTTTTGCACAGCGCATCGATTTCAGTAGCCGCGGCATCGATTTTTGCCCGCGCTTTCGACGCGGCCGCCGGATCGGCATCCGGCTTGGACAGAGCGGCAACGGCCCGGTTGTGCGACTTGGCGGCGGCGTTGAGGCCCTTTGCGATGTCGGGCAAGGCGGGAGCGGCGGGCGCTGCCGGCTCCGCTGGCGTTTCAGGCGCGGCCTTGGCTGGCGTGACTTCGGCCGGCAGCGGTCCAACCGGAGCGACGGGAGTTGGCTCGGCGGCGGCGGGAGCATTTGGCGCCGGTTTGGCCTTCGCCGTTTGGCTAGCGATGGCGTGAAGGGCATCGCAGTCCTCGGGTGTCGCGATGCCGGCATCGAGGCAATCCTGCGCGAGTTTTACGCGCGGGGATTTTTTCGACGGTTTTGCGGCTGGTGCGTCAGCGGGAGCTTCGGCGGCGGCCTTGGCGGCTTTGTCTGCGGCCTGCTGGTCCGCAGTGGCCTTTGCCGCAGCCGCTTCGCCGGCAGCCGCCTGATCGGCAGCGGCGGCCTTATCGGCGGCTAATTTATCTGCCGCCGCTTTCTTGGCGGCGGCTTTCTTAGCGGATGTGTCCGAAGCGGCTTTGTTCGCAGCTGCCTCGGCGGCGGCTTGATCTGCCGCAGACTTGTCTGTAGCCGCTTGGTCAGCCGCAGCCTTATCGGCGAGAGCTGCGTCTGCCGCAGCTTTGTCGGTGACCTGTTTGTCCGCCGCCGCCTTCTTTGCGGCTGCCTTTTCGGCCGTGGCCTGCTTGGCAGCCGCGTCTTGAGCAGCAGCCTTATCCGCTGCGGCTTGATCCGCTGCGGCTTGATCCGCTGCGGCCTTGTCGGCGGCAGCTTGATCTGCAGCTGCCTTATCGGCGGTGGCTGCCTGTGCGGCGGCCTTGTCAGCAGCGATTTGATCCGCTGCAGCCTTTTTGGCGGCTGCTTTTTCGGCTGCGGCCTGCTGTGCGGCCGCTTCCTTGGCTGCCGCCTTATCTGCAGCAAGTTGCTCAGCTGCAGCCTTTTCCGCTTCAGCTTTCTGCGCCGCAGCCTCAGCGGCCTTGTCAGCAGCGATTTGGTCCGCTGCAGCCTTTTTGGCGGCTGCTTTTTCGGCTGCGGCTTGCTGTGCGGCCGCTTCCTTGGCGGCCGCCTTATCTGCAGCAAGTTGCTCAGCTGCAGCCTTTTCCGCTTCAGCTTTCTGCGCCGCAGCCCCATCAGCCGCAGCCTTGGCCGCAGCCGCTTTCTTGGCCGCCGCCTTCTGCCCCGCGAGCAGCGACGTACAATCAGCTTCGGTGGCGACACCAGCTTCGACACAGGCTTGCGGGAGTTCCAGCGCGGGCGGTTGCCCATCGACCGGCGCCGGCTCATCGGCGGCAATGGCGGGGGACATCAGCATGGCGCCAACCGTCATCGCGGTCACAAGCCAAAGTCGAAGCTGCATTATCGAATTCCTTTTTGAGTCTGCTGTGACGGCAGATCGCAAATGATCACGGTGATAATGCGACCACGGGAGCTAAGGCGCGTCGGCGCTGAACGGCAGGTAAACCGCTTAAGGCCGGATTAGTTGCACCCCAAGGCTCGAAAGGTCGTCCCAATAACCCGGGTAGGTCTTGGCGACGCAGCCCGCGTCCAAAATGGTGATGCCGGAAATCTTGAGCCCCGCCAGTGCGAAGCTCATGGCGATGCGATGGTCGGCATAGGTTTCGACGCGCGTCGGCAGCGTTTGCCCGGCGAGTGCGGGATCGGAGGCGACAATCAGGTCGTCGTGTTCTTCCCGTCCTAGCCCCGGCCTTATGCGCGCCAGCTCCGTCGCCAGCGCGGCGACGCGGTCGCATTCCTTCACGCGCAAATTGGCGATGCCGGTGAAGCGCACGGGCGTGGCGTTGAAGGCCGCCAGCACCGCGAGCGTCGGCACCGCGTCCTGCATCTGCGAGCCGTCGATGTGCTCTGGCATATGCGGGAATTGCCTGATGACGTCGTACGCGCGGGCGTCCGGCTGCGTGAAGGCCGCAGAGGGCACGCCAAGATCGATCGCCCCGCCCGTGAGCGCTTCGGCCGCCCACAGATAGGTCGCGGCGGAGGCATCCGGCTCAATGACAAAATTGGTGGCCACGTAGCCTGTCGGCGCAATGCGCCAGAGCCAAGCATCTGGCTGCTCGACCGAAGCGCCGAATGCGGTCATGGCGGCGACGGTCAGGTCGACATAGCCGCGCGCGTCAAGGTCCTGGCCAGCCAGCGCGACCTCGACTGGCCCCTTTCCGAGGGGCCCGATCATCAGCAGCGCCGAGACGTATTGGCTGGAGAGCCCGCCATCGATGATGACGCGCCCGGCTGGGATGCCGCCGCGCCCCCGAATGGTCACCGGCGGGCAACCGGAGCGCGCCGTGGCGTCGATGCCGAGCGTACGCAATGCGGTGACGAGGGGAAGGATGGGGCGCTTGCGCATGTGTTCGTCGCCGTCGACCATGACCGTGCCGGCGACCGAGGCGGCGGCCGCGGTTAGGAACCGCGTAGCGGTTCCGGCGTTGCCGAGAAAAAGCGGTGCTGACGGGGCTTTCAAGCCGCCCGAACTGGTGACCGTGAAGCTCGTAGCGTCGGGCTCTTCGACCGTGACGCCCATGGCGCGCAGGGCATCGGCCATATAGCGCGTATCATCGCTTTTCAGCGCGCCGGTCAGCCGCGACGTGCCAGTCGCCAGCGCGGCCAGCAGCAGCGCCCGGTTGGTGATCGATTTGGAGCCAGGCGGCGTTACGCGGCCGCGCAAGGGGGCGGCGGGCGGGGTGAGGGTGATTTGGAAGGTTGGGCGGGTCACGAGTGCGAAATCCGACGAGGTATGGCCGTAGGTTGGGTTAGCACGGCCGTATTGTCTGCGTCACGCCGAGACGGTCGTTCCGTTCGTAACCCAACATCTGCCCGTGCGGCGTTGGGTTACGCGCGGAAGAGCTATTTGTAGCACGGTCATCGTCCGTTGCCGCGCTAACCCAACCTACGCAAAAAACGGATCGCCGGCATCCTTAAATTCGCAAATATTGCCATCGGGATCGTGAAACGTGCCGACGATTCCCCAGTCGAATGTGCGAACGTCGACGACGATACCTCGTGCGGTCAACGCCGCCGCGGCTGTGGCGACGTCCTCGACATTGAACCGCAGTATGGTCGGGTTCTCGTCGATGCCTTTGCGCCGGTCACGGGCCACGCCGCCGGTCTCGATCATAAGTTAGCCGTCGCCAAGGCGCAGACAGACGAGTTCGTGTTTCACGAACCAGACGGACAGCCCGAGCGTGTCGCGATAGAAGCGCACGCAGGCATCAAAGCGCTCCGTGCCGAGAATGATGCCGTAGGTTTTGATGGGGAAGGGTGGATTGTTCGACGACATCGGCAATCCTTAGGCTTGCGAAAGTGACTGCGAGAACCGCAGGAGATAACCATCTGGATCCTGCACCGCAAATTGACTTTGCATCGCGCTGGCATCGCTGGTGCGATAGGTCTTGGTCTCCAGCGGCAGGTAGATCGGCCAGCCCGCCGCTTCGAACACGGAGCATAACGCACCGGCGTCGTCGACGCCGATCTCAAAATTCAGTTCACGCCTGAATGGCTTCTCCAACGGTCCGGTCAGCCATTTTCGACCGGGTACGGAAATATCCTCCAACATGACCTGAGCGCCGCCTAAGTAAAGGAAAGCAAATCCTTCCTCGGGGCGGGCGTAGGCCACCGAGAACCCGGCAAGTTCACACCAGAACTGCAAAGATGCAGCAAGGTTGCTGACCATAAGTTCAGGCACGAGCGGCGCGAAAGAAGGACCGTGCCGGTAGCTTCCTGGCATGGGTTCGAAGCAGGTTGAGCCCGTTTGGTGCTCGAAAGTCAACAGCCCGAACCGATCAACTTTCCGATTAGCGCACACGCCCCAATCCGAGCCCAGCGGGCCGTCCAATGGCAGAAAGTGCCGGCAGCCACACGAGCAGTCCGGATAGTCCGTTTCCTCGTTATCCCATCGGCGAACCATGCCACCATAGTCGGTGTAATCCGATGGCATCGATTTGATTGCCTCGAATAGGACGTCGTGAATTTTGGGATTGGTCGTCATTCATTACTTCCATACCACTCCAGCACGCGCAGCGCCCTCAGCGTGTTCCAGCGGCTGGCCTTGCCCTTTCCGGGCTCCATGACGAGCGGCAACCGGCTGTCGTGCACAACATTCAGCGGCCAGCGCCCATTTTGATGCGCGCGCTGCCGGACAACATCAACGGCCTCCGTGACCCGTTCGTCGGGCTTGACGCCGGCGCGACGCAGATAGTCGAGCCCGCGCAATACGTCGTAATGCCACCAGGTCGGAAACGCGAATTGCTCCCAGCGCCGGTCGATCACCTCACCAGTGCTCAGCGAGCGGAACATGCGGCGGGCGAGCAGATATTCGTGGCCCCGGTGTTTTGCTTTGGTCACGGCGGGAAATGGGCCGCTCGCGGTTTCATACTCGAGCAGCCCCTCAAGGACACGGATGGTTGAATGGAACGACGATCGCTTGCTGTTCGGCGCCTCGCAATTCCATCCGCCGTCGTCCAGTTGCTCGCTCAGCAGCCGCTTCAGCAGCACCTCGCACGGCGCGCCGAAGTAAGCGCCCGAGGCCAGGATCGAGCCGTTGATGCAGGCCTCGGTCTCGCCGTCGAAGAACGGCCGGCCGTCGAGCTGATGCCAAGTGATTTTTTCACGCACGAGGCTGATTGCTCTTTGAACGGATTTATCCTTGGGATTTGCCCCCAGCTCGCGCAACAGGGCGAGGGCGTCGATGGTTGTCATCCAGCCCTCGTCGTCGGCCGCGCCCCACTGGCCGGACTTGGCTTGTTGGCCAAGCAGCTGCGCCCCCCATCCTTCGCGCGCGACGCGCGAGCGCTCGGCGGCGACGGCTTCGGTAGGCTCATGGGTGAGATCGCGCAAACCCTGCCAGCGGATCGCGGGATCGCTGTCGAGCAGCCAGGCGAGGATTGTGGGGCGGATGGCGGGCATCACCACAATACAGTGGCTCCGAGTGAGGGCATGCGCGGGTCGGACGTGACGAGTGTCAGGCCTTCGATAGTTGCCTGCGCCGCCAACAATCGGTCGAACGGATCGCGATGGGTAGCGACAATCAATCCGGCAGTACGAACATGCGGTACTTCAATTGGCAGCAAGATGAAGTTTTCGTCGGCGATCGCGGTCTCAAACTCATTCAACAGTTTTGCTGCTTCCGGCCATTTGCCGACGCCAACCTTGATCGCAATCTCCCAAGCCGAAACGACGCTTACATAGACATCGCTGCCGCCGGTTGCTATCGCGGCGCGCGCCGATGCGGACAGGAGCGGGTTTGCCTTGATCCACCAGACCAGTGTGTGAGTATCGAGCAAGAGCCTCACGCGTCATCACCATACCAGTCCTTGAGTTCTTCGTCCGTTAGCGGATCGAAAAATCCTGCCGGTGGATCGGGGATCTTATCTTTCCACCGGCCTGGAATGCGCGGTGCACGCGGTGCATTGGCCTTTGCGCCGGCCACCGCCGTCAGCCTCACCGTGCCCGCCTTAGGATCGTAAATGCGCACGTCCTCGCCCCGCGCGGCGCGCGCGACCAGATCCTCAAGGTGTTCCTTGGCTTCGGCGATGGATACGTTTTCCATGGGGTTGCTCCTTCGGGGGAAGCTTAGCATGATCGGTGCAGATGTTGCAGAGCGCTAATCCCAATCGCGGCGGACGAGAACGGCAAGCTCCTTACCAGCCGCATCCTTGAGCACGAGTTTCAAATGCGTGGCCTCGGCGCCATGGACGGCCTCCAGCATGTGCAAGAACTGCTGCTCCTTGATCATGACCTGATCGTCGGTGCAGGCCATCTGGGTCACGGCGAGCCGGCTCAGGGTCAGGCGCTCGCCCTCTTGCGTGTAGGACCCGACGAAGCGATTGCAGCCACCCGAGCCGGAGACCTGGCCATCGCCAAATAGCACGGAGATGCCGCCGCCCGTGGCAAAACCCCATTCCGATCCCGCCAGTAGCATCGCCGCCGCCACGATGATCTCCGTCCCCGCCATCACGACAATCCGACCCGCCGATAGACATCCTCGATCGAGAACTCCATGCCGACCGACTCGAGATGAAACGTCGTGCCCGCCAGGTACTCCTCTCCCTGCCAAGCCGTCCGCCGCCGGAAGACTTCGACCTTAGGACACCCACCAAAACAAGTGAATCGGTTCGTGCCGTGGCGCCATGTGGTGATGTGACTCGGGGCGGCGGGATTCCGGGGCGCGCGTGCCGGCAGTATGCCGGTCGGCATGATCGACATGCAAGCGATTCGCCAACGATGGGACGACGTCGGCTCGAAGCTCGACGAGCGCCGAAGGCGATTGTTCGCCGCCGGTGAAGTTCGTGCGGCCGGTCGTGGCGGCTTGGAAGCTGTCGCCAAGGTCACTGGATACGCTCGCTCGACGCTCGGACGCGGCTTGAAGCAACTCGATGCCGAGCCGTTTGCGCACGGCCGGGTCCGGCGCCTGGGTGGTGGCCGGCGCTCTCTCGTGAGCCTCGACGCCACGCTGCTCGATGACCTGCGACGGGTCGTCGAACCGGCGACGTTCGGCGATCCGATGCGTCCCCTGCTGTGGATCTCCAAGAGCCACGACAAACTGGCGGTCGCGATGCAGGCGTTGGGCCATAAAATCAGCGCCGTCAGCGTGAAGCGGCTGCTGCCGGCGCTCGGCTACAGCCGGCAGACCAACCGCAAGGCGGACGAGGGCTCAAAGCACCCGGATCGGAACGCGCAATTCGAGCACATCAACACGAAGGTGATGGCCGCGCAGGCCGCCGGACAGCCCGTGATTTCGGTCGATACCAAGAAGAAAGAGCTGGTCGGCAACTACCGCAATGGCGGCACCGATTATTGCCCGAAGGGTGAGCCACGGCGCGTCAAGGTGCACGACTTCGAGGACAAGGACCTCGGCAAGGTTGTGCCTTATGGCGTCTACGACGTGGCGGCCAACACAGGTTTCGTCAGTGTCGGCATCACGGCCGACACGGCCGAGTTCGCGGTGGCCGCCGTGCGCCGCTGGCTCGATGAGATGGGGCGTGAGCGCTACCCGAATGCCCGTGAGCTGACGATCACGGCCGACGGCGGCGGCTCGAACGGGTCACGCGTGCGGCTGTGGAAAGTCGAGTTGCAGAAGTTCGCCGACGACACGGGTCTGGCGATCCACGTCCACCATTATCCTCCGGGGACCTCGAAGTGGAACAAGATCGAGCATCGCCTGTTCTGCCACATCACGCAGACGTGGCGCGGTCGGCCGCTGACGGATCGCCTGGCCGTCGTCGAGCTGATTGCCGCCACCACGACCAAAACTGGCCTGCGCGTCGCCAGTGCGCTTGATACCCGAACCTACGAAAAAGGCATCAAGGTCAGTGACGCCGAAATGAAAGCCCTCGACATCAAAGGCGACGAGTTCCATCCTGAATGGAACTACACGATCCGTCCACGCTCGTCCGCCGTCAATCGAAGCGGTTAATTTGGCGGATGTCCTTAGGTATGTCCTGCTCGGCGATCACATACTCGACCAAGCTGGGAATGCGCTTGTAGGTCGCCAGTTTCTCGATGCGGTCGATCCGTTCCGTCGAGGGTGAGATGACTTCGATAAGGAGCACCGGCTGCTCGCGGAAATACCTCTCCCGGTCGTCAGCGGCGCAACTCACCAGCACATCCCGATAGTAGTAAGCAAGGGAGCTGGTTTCGTCCGCGATGTGCAGCTTCATTTCGGAGGTGAAGACTTGGCGGTTGGACGGAGCCCGGTCGAATTGGCGCGATCCCAGGGCAAGCGTGACCTGTCCATGCCGGTCACTGGCGCCGATCATCGCAAAGACGGATCCATCGACGAACTCACTCCGGGTCGGACTGGCCATCTCGCGGGCGAGATAGTCCTCGGTGAAATCCTTGATTGGGTGTGCGCTAGATGGGACACGCAATTTGCCACCGAGTTTGCGTCACGCCGGGCGGGACAAGTCCCGCCCCTACATAAGCGCCACCGCTTAGCCCTTCGGCGCCAGCATCATCACGATCTGCCGGCCTTCGAACCTGGGCTCGCTTTCGACCTTGGCGAACGTCTCGCTCTCAGCCTTCACGCGCCTGAGCACATCAAAACCCAGCTCCTGATGCGCCATCTCGCGCCCGCGAAAACGCAAGGTCACCTTAACCTTGTCGCCCTCTTCGAAGAAGCGCTGCATGCTCCGCATCTTGACGTTGTAATCATTGTCATCGATGTTCGGACGCATCTTGATCTCTTTGACCTCGACGGTCTTTTGCTTTTTGCGCGCCTCGGCGGCCTTCTTCTGGCTCTGGTACTTGAACTTGCCGTAGTCGAGGATTTTTACGACCGGCGTATCGTCCTTGCCGGCGGCGATCTCGACCAGGTCCAGGCCGGCCTTTTCGGCCATGCCCATGGCGTCGCCGGTGGGCACGCTGCCGTGATTGTGGCCGGTCTCGTCGATCAGCTGGACCATCTTTGTGCGGATGTCGCCATTGATATTCGGGCCGTCCTTTTCGCGCTCCTGCGCGGGCTTCATTGGTCTACGTGGGATGGCAAAGTCTCCTGTTTTGTTGTTCCGACTTGAGTCCCAGTTGGTGCGGCGCGCGGATCAGCGACAACGCGCGACGCGACGGCTCAATTTCGGTCTGTGGGGCGGTGAAGTCAAGGGCCGCGTCCTGGTTGCCCGGGGCTTGCAAAACTGCGTGGCGCCAATGCCTTGACAGGCATATGTAAACAAAGGCATATTTTCTGATATGACTTGGATCGTTCAAGCGCACGAAGACTTTGCCGCCGAGGTCCAGGCATTCCCGCCCGCAGCCCAGATCCAGCTCGTCGGTTTGATCCGCCTATTGAAACGGTCCGGCCCGCAACTGAAACGGCCTCAATGCGATACGCTGAAAGGGTCCAAGCACGCCAACATGAAAGAACTTCGCTTCGATGCAGCAGGTGGCGTCTGGCGCGTGGCGTTCGCATTCGACCCTAACCGGCAGGCAGTTCTGTTGGTGGGTGGTAACAAGTCTGGTGTCAGCCAGAAGAGATTCTACCGCGACCTGATCCGCCTTGCCGACGAGCGCTTCGACGACTGGTTGGAGACTTTGTGATGAAAATGGACAAGAAATCGAAGTTCATAAGCGCCGACGACTTGATCGCCTTGTTGCCCGCCGACATCCGTGCGCGGGGGGAAGCGCTTGGGGCAATCCTCATCGCTGAGGAGCTGGTCCTGCAGGACTTGCGCAAGGCCATGGCACTGACGCAGACACAGCTGGCGGCCACTTTGGGGGTTGGCCAGGAGCATGTGTCGCGCATCGAACAGCGGTCGGACATGCTGCTGTCGACGCTGAAGAGCTACGTTGCGGCGATGGGCGGTGAGTTGAAACTGGTGGCGCAGTTTCCCAACCGGGCTGATGTCATCATTGCCGAGCTGGCCGATCTCGGGGATGGCGACGATGCTGAAAAGCCGGCAGGCCCTCGCCGCAAGCGCTCTGGCGTCGTGAAGTCTGGCGTCGCGAAGAAAGCGCCTGAAACGGCGGGCTCATAGCCGTTTGGCCAAGCCTGTCGCCAGCAGCCCGTCATAGACGGCCAGCGTCTGGCGCTGCAATTCGCCGGCGCGGAAGCGTGCGACCACACGGGCACGGCCGCGCTCGCCGATGGCGGTACGGGTGGCGGGAGGCAGCTGCAGCGCCTGAGACATGGCCTCGGCCAGCGCGACAGCATCGCCGGGCGGCACGCGCCAGCCGGTGAAATCGGGGGCGGGGGCCGCAATGATGGTCTCAGGCAGCCCGCCGATGTCCGACACGATCACCGGGCAGCCCATGGCGGCCGCTTCCACCGAGGTGCGGCCAAAACCTTCGGGCTCGATCGAGGCACACAGACCAAGTTCGGCCAGCGCATAGCCGGCAGGCACATCGTCTAAGGGGCCGGGCAGGCGGATGTGCGCTTCCAGCCCGGCTTGGGCGACTGCGGCACGCAAAGTGTCGGCGTAGTCCGCCTTGTTGCCGCTACCGCCGGCCAGCACGATGACCACCCCGGCAAGGCCGCCCCGGTCGCGCAGCAGTCGTGCGGCCTCGATAACGACGCGCTGGCCTTTCAACTCGGACAGGCGGGCCACCATCAGCACCACCCGGTCGGACCCTGTAACGGCCCAGCGGGCGCGCAAGGCCGCGATCCGTTCGGACGCAACTTCAGCCGGATCAAACTTTTCCGGATCGATGCCGCGATAGATGATCACCAGCCGCTCGGGCGGCACGCCATAGCGGCCCCGGATCAGCCCAGCCGTGTACTCCGAATTGGCGATCACCCGGTCGCCCTTGGCCATCACGGAGTTGTACCAGCGCTTCACCGGCCCTGCTTCGGCATAGGCGCCGTGATAGGTAGTCACGAACGGCAGTTTCAACCGCCGCGTGGCCCAATAGGCCGACCATGCCGGCGCTCGGCTGCGGGCGTGGATCAGGCTGACGCCTTCGCGGCGCGCCAGATCAGCGATCCTTCCGGTATTCAGCCAGATCGTCGCCGGGTTCTTGCTCGCCAATGGCAGCCGCACCAGTTCGCCACCGGCCTCAGCCAGCGCGCCCTCTAAACGACCGCCCTCGCTGGCCACGATCGCCCGCGCGCCGGCCTTGACGAGCGCTTCGGCGATCTCGATGGTCGTGCGCTCGGCCCCGCCTTCCTCCAGGCGCGGAATGACTTGCAGGATGGTGGGGCGGGCGACCGACATGGCCGGCACAGAAAGCGCGAAAATGAGCGGGCAGCAACCGAATATGCTGGACGTTGACGACGCCTGGGGCCGCAGGCGTCTGGCCTGGCTGCGGCGCAAGGCGACGGCGGCGGGCAAGGATCGGCCCGGCGTCGTCTGGCTCAGCGGTTTCAACTCCGTCATGGGCTCCAGCAAGGCGAGCGCACTCGATGCTTGGGCCGCGCCCAAGGGCCGCGCCCTGACACGTTTTGACTACTCTGGACACGGCCAATCGGATGGACGGCTCGATCAGGGCTGCATTGGCCAATGGCTCGCCGACGCGCGCGCCGCTTTCGAGCAGCTGACCCAGGGACCGCAGATCGTGGTCGGCTCCAGCATGGGCGGCTACCTCGCGCTGCTCTTGGCGCTCGCCAAACCCGGCCGCCTCGCCGGCCTGGTCCTGATTGCGCCCGCCTGGAACATGACCGAGCGCCTGATGTGGGACGAGATGCCACCCGAGACCCGCGCCACCCTTGAGCATGACGGCGTCTGGATGCGCCCCTCGGCCTACGGCGAACCCTATCCGATCACGAAAAAGCTGATCCAGGAGGGCCGCGATCACCTGATTAACCTGTCTGATCTGGACCTAGGCTGCCCCTTGCGCATCCTGCATGGCGTCAAGGACGCCGACGTGCCATTCGACGGCTCGGTGGACCTGATACGGACGCAGCGTGATACCGACTCCCGGCTCATCGCCGTGCCTGACGGCGACCACCGGCTCGCCCGCGACCAGGATATCGGGTTGCTGATCCGGCTGATCGAGGACCTCGACGAGGTGTGATTGCCGCTCGTCCTCTTTATCCGGAGCACCAAAACGTTGCGCCTGACCACCGCCACTCTGCCAAAGCTGCCACCCTTAATTCTCCGCCCCGCCTACGACCGCGCGCGCGTAGCCACCGGCATTGTCCACCTGGGTCTTGGCGCCTTCACGCGCGCGCATCAGGCCGTGTATACAGACGATGTTCTGGCGGCGGGTGATCACCGCTGGGGCATTCTCGGCGCATCCCTGCGCTCTGCCAACACCCGCGATGCGCTGACGCCGCAGGACGGGTTGTACATGCTGGCGGTGCGTGATGCGTCCGGCGAGCGGCTGCGCGTGATTGGCGCGCTGACCGGCTTGGCGGTTGCGCCGGAGAGCCCGGCCGCACTGATCGCTGCCATGGCCGCGCCGTCAGTGCATATCGTATCGCTGACCGTTACCGAGAAGGGTTATTGCCACGATCCCGCGACCGGCGCGCTGCGCGAAGACCATCCCGATGTGCTGCACGATCTCAGCCATCCGGATGCGCCACGATCCGCACCTGGCATTCTTGCTGCAGCACTCGCCAAGCGGCGGGCCGCAGGACTTGCGCCGTTTACAGTTCTTTGTTGCGATAACCTTCCGGCCAACGGCCGCACGGTAAGGCGGGTGCTGCTGCGCTTTGCCGAGCTTGCCGATCCCGAGTTGGCAAACTACCTCACCGACCACCTTGCCTGCCCTTCGACCATGGTTGACCGCATCGTACCCGCCACCACCGACCAGGACCGCGCTCGCATATCAACGGCCCTTGGCGTGCAAGACGCCTGGCCAGTCGTGACAGAGCCTTTCTCGCAATGGGTGATCGAGGACGATTTTCCGCTCGGCCGCCCCGATTGGTCCGCCCACGGCGCTGAATTCACCAGCGATGTCGCGCCCTACGAGCTGATGAAGCTCCGCCTGCTGAACGGCGCGCATTCCACGCTGGCCTATCTGGGCTATCTCGCGGGTTGCGAAACCGTGGCCGACGCCATGGCGCAACCGGCCATTGCGGCGTTTGTTGCGCGGCTGATGCACGATGAGGTGACGCCCGTTCTGAAACCGCCGCCCGGCGCCGACGTGGAGGCCTACAAGCGTGCGCTGCTCGAACGTTTCCGCAATCCCGCGCTGAGGCACCGCACCTGGCAGATCGCCATGGATGGCTCGCAAAAACTGCCGCAACGGCTGCTCGGCACCATCCGCGACCGTCTGGCGCGCGGCCTGCCAATCCCGCACCTTGCGCTCGGGGTGGCGGCCTGGATTCGCTATGTGAC